>JADZFV010000479.1 GCA_020854255.1 Candidatus Melainabacteria bacterium
AGAGACCGCTCATATCGGCAGAGTTATAGGCGGCAGTACGCTGAGTCAGGAATTGCTCAACTGACAAGCTACCTCAACACCCACTCACCTTGTTTCTTGATCTCATGATACATAGCATCTGGTGCTAAATCTAAGTCTCCAGGCCATACCACTGCCCCAGCATCCACATGAACCTGCTCGAAGAGACTTTGATCCTTGAGCGCCTGGAAAACACCAGTTAAGAAACTGGACTCAAAACGAACCCTTCCTCTTGTGCCGTCATGAAATCGCACGTACAAAGAAAGCGGAGCCTCTACCTTTACTTCAACTACATCCCAGTTCATAACACCTCTTACTGCAATGGCGCAATTTGCCTAGGTTGCTCTCTTTCCAAACACAACTGCCAATCTTCCAATAATTCCTGCTGGTGTAGTTCCGCCCAATCCAAAACCAGTTGCTGTGCTCGCCGTGGCAATTTCCCTTCTGTGATGATCAGTTCTTGTATGTTCACCACTGCTTTGAATTCACCATACTCGGCGTGGAAATGCGGTGGTGCATGGTCCGCAAAAAACATCTTGATCAGGATTCCGTAAAATTTGCTGATGGTCGGCATCCACCTTTCCTTCAATTATAAGTTATGCCTTGCTGCCATATCTGTTTTGCTCGCTCGAGCTTATTGCCTGTCTGTGGCGGCCAAAGAAGCAGGTGGCTTCTAAAAGAAAGGCACTTTCCAGATATGCGAAAGACAAAAGTAATGCGATTGTACCGCACCTACCGCCGCATCGGTGCTTGCGATTCCGATTCTTCAATCACAAATTGAATAATCCTTACAGTTGGGGAATTTGGAAATGAAGCAGTTATTTTCAACGTACCTCCCATCGCTTCAATGTAGTCGCACAACGTGTGGTCAGGTCCTGCGCTGAAGAGGCGACTGGGGGAGCTTTTGGACCACTACCGCATGGGCATTAGTTTTCAATCAGTGAATCCCTCAATGTGTTCTCCGGTATGCGCTCTTGCGAATGCCAGGGGGCGGTTTTCCGCATTTCATGACCCTAGAATGACCAATTTGAAGGATTAGTATGCGTGCATCTAACGCACGACATGCGAATGCAGAATAAATCAACTCCAAATTACTGAAGAGGCAATCGACAGTTTTGCAACCAGTTATTACGGAGAGCAGGCAGGAATGCCATTCGTTCCGGAGCTGTTGTTACAAGAGACCGCTCATATCGGCAAAGCTATAGGCGGCAGTGTGCTGGCTCGGGAATTATTCTCATCGCCTGTCACCACTAAGGCAGCTCAGGTCGTCGAGCACGCAGTGTCGCGAACGGCGCAAGCCGGTTCTGCTACTGAACTCTCACTGGGCGAAATCGAGCAGCTCTATCGCACAGCGCCAATCGAATTCGCCATGCGCAAAAGCGATCGGCTTATACCTCAGTTCGTTGAGTTAAACGAAATCCGCTCGGGTGTAATAAAGACCGGCAATTCTCTTGAGCATGTCGTGGTTAGACCCATGGCTAATGGTTACTGGACTGAGCGTCGCATGCAGAAAGAGCTTGCCGCCTATGCAATACACAAAGAATCTCCTTTTACGAATCACTTTCCGATTACGGTTGCCCGACATGATGGAAATTTGCTGGTGCAACAGCGTGCCGGCCGCTCGCTTGCTGACTCAATGGCACTTATTGACAGGCGCTTTTATGGGCATATTCCACCGCCAAAACCAATACAACCCGACGACACCTTCGGAGCTATGGTCGACTGGGACAGAGCGAGAATCAAGTATGAAGTTTCTTCGCCGGGCTTTCGAGATCTGTTGCGTCACTCCGCCGCATTTCGCGATCAGATGGAACAATCGGTAGCGGAACGCCTGATTCTGGGTGATATAGACGATCACAAGCGCAACTTCACATTGCTCATGCGCAACGGACACGCAAAGGTCGCAAATATAGACTTTGAATTGGCCTTCGGTATGCTCAAAACTCCACCAGCTCCCAAGATCACTGAATTTGCAAACGAACCTTTGTCAAGGACCACTCTGACCAAAGTAGAAGCTTTCTTCCAGAAGTTTGACTCCGGCTGGGGCCGCTCATTTCTCGACGGGTTGGGACTCAACGAAGCACAAGTAGCAGCGCTGCTGGACAGAAGCAAGTGGTTTCTAAAAGACAGGCACTTTCCGATTGCCTGAGGAGACCGGCTACAGACACTCGAATTGAGGGCCAGTTGTTCCTCCTAGCTGAGACACTTAACGCTGCGCCAGTTCAAGTCTTTTGAAGTATGGATACTCTACCTGTTTCCATTCATGAACCGAGTCGCCCTACCATTCGGTAATGCGTACCTTGCTTAGTGAGAGAATTTGGAACTCAAGTTGCTCGCACACCATCACATCTGATATGCCTGTAGATGATCTTATTTTTCCTACCTGAGCACTTACGCCAGCCAAACCCAGAGCAAATCCCGATATTCAGCTTTCCCCCATACACCGCCGGCGGCGGCGATTTCGCCTAGACTCCCCGCCGGCTGGCAGCAGCGCAAACTTAAAGGGAAATTCCCAAGATTCGAGCAGGCTTGCATAACATGCGCCAAGCAAGTACAGTGCGCCGCTTACCGAACGGCATCTACCGCATGTTGTCGCTCATCTTGAAACCACCGAGTAAAAATGCGCCTCATTCCATTTCGCTCATCAACCTCGCCGCTGAAGAAAAACCGGCGGCCCACTTTCCTGAGAAAGGAAAACGCAAGTGAGAACACTCTATCTCTCAACTCTGATCGGTATCCTTGTCGGCATTTTCGTCGCCGATCCGGGTCTCATCAGCAAACTGATTGGCTCGGCCTCGGGTGCCCTCGGCGGCTTTATGATCGGAGTCACCATCGCGAGTCTGATTGTTCCCGGATATGTTCCCAGGCATAACGTCACCAACGAGCCGGCGACGCTCGTCAGCATGCGCAACGTCGACTGTATCTATGGTGCCTTCATCTTCGGCGGAGGCAACTTCGGTCAGCAAACAACCTACAGCTTCATGGTGAAACTGGATGATGGCAGCATGATGCCGCATTCGGTGCCTGCGAACCAACTCGTCCGCTTGATCGAAGATCCCTCGCTCGAAAACGTGGGATACTGGCGCACCACCGTGAGCAACCTCGATCCGAGTTCGGCACTGTACCCCTGGTCGTGCGCCAGGGACTCCTGGGAAGGTGAACTCGTCCGCCATGAATTCCGCGTCCCTGTCGGCAGCGTCGTCCAGACCTTCAGGGTGCAGTAACTAACACCAGTTCATCGCGCTGCACCTGCAGCAGCTGATTTGCGCACTGCTGGCGGCGGCAGTCGAACTCAACCTTCCGCCCCTGAATTCCAACGCCTGGCGCCGCACTTTCTGCCCGTGAGGCAGCAGTCCAAAATCAAGCGAGCCAACCAAAGCTAACAAAAAAGAGAAGAAAGAAGCAAAGAAGGGCAGACAAAAACTACAACAAACTGCCTTTCTCTGCACCATAGCAACGCCTAGCCAAACAGATCCTTTCTGCGTTTTGTGGACTTCCCCAACGCCGTGTACAATAACGAGTCTCTCAAGGACAACAGGAACGAAGCCAGTGACGCTCACAAGCCTGGAAATAATTGTGAAAGCGCTAAACAAGCACAATATCCGGTACCTGATCGTTGGAGGACTGGCAGTAGCAGCTCATGGTTATGGTCGAGTCACGTTAGACGTTGATCTCGTGATTGAGCTTCTTCCGGACAATGCGCGCCTTGCGATCGACTCACTTTCGACACTTGGGTACAAACCGGTCGCGCCGGTAAGTGCGCTCGATTTCGCAGATGCTGAAAAGAGACGGGAATGGATAGAGCACAAAAATATGGTCGTCTTTTCGTTGTATAGCGACAAGCATCCCCTAACGCCCGTCGATCTATTTGTGTCGGAGCCATTCGATTTTAATATCGAGTATGATCGGGCTATGGTTGGAGAGCTGCTCGAAGGAGAGTATGCGCGATTCGTCTGCCTGGAGACGCTTATCCAGATGAAAAAAGCGACTGGCAGGCCAAAAGACGATGAGGACGCAAGACAGTTGCAACTAATTGTGGATCACTTGAATGGATAAGCTGGCGTCAGACGAAAAAAAACGCGACGCATGGCAAGAACATGCCTTGGCGCATATGCTGCGTTTTCGGGCACTCAGCCTGCGCAGCAAGATGGAGGCGGTTGAAGGAATGGCCAATTTATTGCGCCGTTTTGAGCAGATGAGAAAGTCTGGCGCTTTCAAGACTTACCAGGCTGAATACTCCAAGAAGCGCAATGATGAAGAGTGTCAAAATCCTCCACATTCGACCTGATGCGGTGAGCGGTTCGCCCAATCAGAACTACGGGCGTGGACAATTGTGGTTATCTGTTACACAATTCTGCAACGAGATTTGAGTTAGCACTTAAGACAATCGGGGAGACAATCATGTCCCACAAGTGGGAACGAATAGTTCAACAGGGCGAGCAACTTTTGAAAGAAATGGCCTTTTCTGAAGCCGCCAAGCAGTTCGAGAAGGCGCTGAAAGAAGCAGAGAGAATTGGCGATGCGGATATGAGAGCAGAGTCCCTCCAGTTTCTGGCAATGGCCCACTTGGAATGCGGTTCGAAAGCGCAAGCTGATGAGGAGTCCATACGTGCCGCTGAGATTGCCAAAAGGCGCTGGGGTGAAACAAGCCGAGAATACGGACAATGCTTGCAGTTTCTAGCGGATCTATTAGTTGACATGAACGAGCTGAGTCGCGCAGAAAGCATTGTTTCCACCAGCACCGGAATCATTGCGGACTCTGTCCTCAATCATGATTGCCATAGCTGTAGAAGCGCGCTTATGGGCGCGTACACCCTTCAGCTCGAGATTTTATTGCGGCAAGGTAAATTTGAGCAATCAAGGCAGTGCCTGCGACAAATGTGGGTGAGTTCAGGTTCGAATGGGGAATTTGAAGAGCCGCAACCAGACAAGTTGAATGAAATGCTGCAGGAGTTCAATGTAAAGCGCACACTAGGCAAATCCTGGCACCGTTTGGATAGAAGCTCGGCTTGAGTGGCAAGTCTAAGCTCGGGATTTTGTTTGCGAAAAACGCCTGTTCATAAGCACTTTGTGGTTGGGCTCAAGACAGTTTTGATATTAGTGGGCAAAACCGCAAACAACAAGACCTCGCGCGCAGCCCAAAGACTCATCACAGCTTTGCCGCCACGAAACACGAGAAACAGCCTGGACATGGCTTCATGACTGTGCTGAGGCGAATCCATTCATTTTTCGCTGCTATCGCATTATTTGACAAAAACCGTCAAACCCAAAAGCTGGTGTATTCAGCAACTGCTGTATACTGTCAAGCGGAGAGGTAAATGACATGGCACAACGAAAACCAGAAGAAAAATCCGCTCTTGACCAGATTCTCAGGCTCGTCAACGAACTTTCTCCGGAAGAGCAGGAGCGAGTCAGCGAAGAATTGAAGCTACAATGGCTCCGGCGCGAACTGGGCAAGTCCGAAGAGCAGCTAAGACGCGGCGAGGGGATTCCAGGCCAGGCAGTCTTCGCCGAGCTGGAAGCCGAGTACGAGCGCAGAAAGGCAAATGATTGAGAATCACATTTTCACCTGCCTCCCGCGAAGACCTGCAGGGGATCTTCAACTACATAGCTCAAGATAATCTTGATGCAGCAATTGCTTTTGTCCGTCAGTTGAAACAACGATGCACTGAACTGGCGCCGTTGCCGAATGTTGGCAGAAAACGCGATGAAATTCAAAGAGGCTATAGAAGCGTTGTCGAAGGCGAATATGTGATCTTTTACCAGGCGATGCCCGATGGCATGCTTGAAATAAAGCGCATCATCCATTCCAAACGTGATCTTCGCAAAGCTTTTCAAGGATAAGCACGGCACCACCAGCAGTGCCTACTACGTGTTTTGGTTAA
>JADZFV010000480.1 GCA_020854255.1 Candidatus Melainabacteria bacterium
GTGTCTGTCCGGACCGTTGCCTCAGGGAAGTGCACGCCGCATGATTGCAACAGCTAAGAAGCGGAGGCAGTCATGCAGAAGAGAAGCAAGTTTCAGATTCGCAGTGATGCGGCCAAGCAGAGGTGGGTGAGAGATGATCGAAAAGAATCATTTTGGAGAAAGCACATAGAGGCTTGGAAGAAGAGTGGTTTAAGCAAACGTGCATATTGCTTGAGCAATGACTTGTCAGACTCTTCGTTTAACGCATGGAATCGAGAGATTTCCATACGCGATCGAGAGAAGGTACCGACAGCCAATGCTGCTGAATTGCTGTCGCCGGAGGACAAAAATCCGTTTGTGCCGCTACGGCTGTTGGCTGACGAGAGGGCGGTGGAAAAGCCGGATTCACAAGCTCAGGTAGTAAAAAGCCTGGATCTGGAGATACTTGTGCCCGGCGGTGCCGTGATCAGAATCAATGAGCGGTCCAGCATTTCTTTCGTTGTAGAACTCTTTTCTTCTCTAAAAAGCTGAGGTCCTCCGTGCTTTCTATTCATCCCTCAACCCGGGTTTTCATCTGCTCGCAAGTAATCGACATGAGATATTCGTTCGATGCTCTATCCGGACTGGTTACAACGCATTTTGGGCAGAGCTCCTTGAGCGGACACGTCTTTGTCTTCTTCAGCAAGCGCCGCGATCGAATGAAACTGCTCTTCTGGGATTCCGATGGATTCGCTCTCTATTACAAGCGTCTTGAACGCGGCACATTCTCCTGGGTTCAGGAGCTCAACCTCGATACCGGTGGAGAAATTCAGGCATCTGATTTTGCCATGATCCTGACCGGCATAAACCCGCGCTCAGAGAGCCGCCAAAATAATACGAAAAAAATGTTGGTACCACCAGTGACACCACAGAAAAACATCCTTCAATTGGTATAATTTAGCCATGGCGACACCGAAGGCAACAAATCAATACCCATATACGAAAGAAAGCCTTTGTGCCCTCGACAAAGAGGCTGTCATCGACTTGCTTCTTTCTTTGGATGCAAAATATCAACAGCTCGGCGATTACGTTCGTGATCTGGTCAATCAAAAATATGGACGTAAAAACGAACGCTTCGATAATCCAGCGCAGCTTCTACTCTTTGCCGGTCCTGATATAGAGACTCCGACCACAAGCTCGGAAAGCGAGACTGCCGGCACAAGTAAAAAAACAGTCAAGAAAAGCAAGCCCGGGCACTCACGCAATCAGTTGCCGAAAGAACTCCCGAGAGTGGCTGTTGTGGCTCCGCCGCCAGACAGCACGAAGCTGCCCTGCTTCTGCTGCGGCACGCAGCGCATTCCCGCCAGGCAAATTCTACAAAATAGTCGCTACGAATTCATTCCAGCCAGTTTTTACGTCGAAGACCTCTATTCGGTCGTATACGAATGCCCTAATTGTCAGAAAGGCGAAGACCTCATAGCGCCAGTCCCAGAACCGGTTGAAAATGGTCTTGCCGGTCCAGGACTTCTTGCTCAGGTCGCGGTGTCACGAGATTTCGACCACCTTCCATTTAACCGCCAGAGCACCATTTACAAGCGTAGCAGCGCTCAACTGAGCCGTTCAACCCTCTCTGATTTCTACGCTCAGGTGGCAAGAATTTTGACTCCTCTCTACAATCTCATGCACCTGATTTTGCTTCAGTCAAAGATAATTTCAACCGACGATACACCAGTAAAAGTGCTGGATCGCAGCAAAGAAAAGAACATCAAAACAGGGCGTAAATGGGCATTTCTCGGTGATGCCGAGCATCCGGTCAATCTCTTCCATTGCACGGACGGCAGAGGCCGTGACGGCCCATTAGAATTTCTCAAGGGATGGAAAGGATTGCTGCAAGGCGATTGCTTCTCAGGAAATATTGCCATCTGCGCTGCCGTCGGCACGGTGCTTGTCGCTTGCCTTGCTCATGCGCGCCGGTATTTCATCAAAGCTTTGCTCAACGACAGACAGGGCTGCAACCAGGCACTGGTCATGTTTCAGTCTCTCTACGAGATTGAGCGCACGGCCCAGGAGCTGGAAGTTTCCAAAAACGAATTGAAGCTCATGCGCGAACAAGAGTCCTTGCCAATTCTGGAAACATTCCACAAATGGCTTCAGGAGAAGTACACCTTCGCTCAACCTAAAAGCTCGTTTGGCAAGGCATTGTTTTACTGCCTGAACAATTGGAGTGCCTTGACTCAATACGTTACCGACGGTGACTTGAAAATAGACAATAATCACACCGAGAGGGAAATGAAATATATTGCCATGGGCAAACACGCATGGTTGTTCTTCGGTAGCGACAAGGGTGCACGAGACCACGCAATCGTCCTCTCCGTACTTTCTACCTGCCGCCGTCACGGCGTTGAGCCCTGGGCATATCTCAAAGACGTTATCCGGAGATTGACGGAAGAGCCCGACACAAACCTCGAAGAACTGCTTCCGTACAACTGGAAACAGAAATATCCGGAGCGGAAACCGGCCGAAATCACCGTTGTAAAGGATGCCCCAAAAGTACTCTGCGCTTGATGCAATTTCGAAAAATCCCAGCCATTGAGCCTTTTCGAATTTGCACCGTAAAGCATAACCGTCCTTATCGGCCCGTGCCGATAATTGTGACTGCGCATTTGGTGGCACATCCATTTCCTCCCACTTCTTACCTTTAACCAACCCTTAAAGGTGAAAAATCGCAGGAAATCGCGGCGCTTTCAACTCACCGGACAGACAC
>JADZFV010000481.1 GCA_020854255.1 Candidatus Melainabacteria bacterium
CGGCACTGGCAGTATTTGAATTGACAGTAGCAAGAATAGCAGTGCTAATTGATGCTTGCTCTTGAATGAACGACATTGAAGCTGGAATGCCTTAGAATATCGGCTATGCCCTTGTGTCGGAACTGGTATACGAGACGCACTTAAAATGCGTTGCCCGTAAGGGATTGAGGGTCCGAGTCCCTCCAAGGGCAGTTTTTTTCATCAAAGGGCGCAAGCTCAGCGGAAAGCCTGAAAAGCAGGCACGGACAGTCACCCTGGCTCATTCTCAGGATCCAGGCGGAAGTGTTCTCACGCTGATGGAATCAGCCGGCTAGGCTTCGCTGCCGGCTTCTTTGAAATGCGTCCAGGGTACCGCCGTTGCATTTCCTTCTTTGCACTTGGTGCAAGAGTCAGGCAGTGAAACTTCAATTGGAATTTGCAGAGCTGCGTATAGTTTTTCGCCCCAGCGTTCTTCCGCGGCAACGACACCATTGCCGGTGCCTTTGGCAAATACTGCCGCAGCGACGGGCTTTCCACCCAGCTGTTCTGCAAACGCTGGCAAACGCTCTCCGACGCAGCGTCCGTGTTGAGCAACGGAGTTAAAAACAAGCACTCTGTCGCCGTTGTTGATGCTGCCCTCGACAAGCTTTTCACCGAACCATCCTGTGGGCAGATACTGCCAGAATGCCGCTTTCTTCTTGCGTCGTTTTACGAGTTCTTGCACGATGCGCACCGCCGACGGTTGCGCCGGAGCGAAGACGACTTCGAAGCCAATGTTGTTGTCTTCAATCCATAGTTCGATATCATCGACTATCCAGCTTACATATTCGTCGTTTTCGGTAATCGGCTCGAGTATGAAAAGCGCATCCATGTGATTACCGACGCGATTGCCATCAGTTTCGGGAAACTGATAGTGCCCGCCGGTGACATGCACGCCCGGCAGCGCAATCAATTCATTCAGCTGATCGGCAGGAAATGTGTCCGACGCGAATTGAATGCTCTTTGCTTTGGATTTGGCCTTAACAGCTGTTTTATTTGATTGTCGCATATTCTTTGCAGCCAACTTTAACCTTATTTTCCAGTACGCCTATACCTTTGACTTCCATGGTGACGACATCGCCGTCCTTAAGCCAGCCAAATTTGGCAGGCGTAAGCTCCTCTCCCGTTTGCGGATCCGTTTTTGCCATAAATTCGGCTATACAGCCATTTCCTAATGTTCCGGAGCCCAGAACATATCCTTCGTGAACAGCTATGTTCTGCCTGCCCAGCCAGGCTATCAGTCTCGGAAAACTCCAGGCTTGCTTGTTGCCGCTGGTCGGATGGGTGTGATACAGCGAGCTGTAGTTGGAGCGAGCGCGCTGCGTGCCGTTGATTTTTAGTATCATTTCGGCGTCCAGCACGCCGTTTTCATCCATTTTGATGTCTCTGGCGGGCACGAGTTTCGGTCCGAAGCTCTTACCGATAATGAATTTGCTGTTGGTCGGTCCGAGCCCGTCCATATCTTTCTTTTGCACGTCGCGTGCCGACCAGTCGTTGCAGATAGTCAAGTAGCAATGGTCTTTGAAGAACTGAAGCGCTTCCTTTTCATCGGCGATCAGCGCCGACTTGCCGACAATGCAGGCAATTTCAAACTCGTAATCAGGGGCCATAATGCATTCAGGAATGGGCACGACTTCGCCCGGGCCGAACATCTTCTCCGGCGGCAGATCGATGCTGTAATAAGCGGCGTGATCGTACCAGCCGGGCCAGATAGAGGCTCCACGCTTGTCTCGGATCTGCTTGACGTGTGTCTCAAAACCCAGGAAGTCTATAAACACCCGCGGCTCGGGGATTTCAGTGCCGAAAAGTTTGATCCTCGGCACGCTTCTCTCAAAGAGCATGAATGCACCTCGCGTTTTTTCAAGAGGCAACATGCACGGACTTCCGCCCGTGCGAAGTGACTATTATGTCATGACTTGGCGTCGGAAACTAAATTGATGACCTTTTTCTGCCATGCTGTTATAAATGTCGGTTTGGAGTCGCTATTCGGTAAATCGACTGGAGAAAAGGTATCGGTCTTTGATGAAGCATTCGGAAGCATTCGAGAAGCTTGTGGCGGACATTAAGTCACAAGTCCGCGAGATAAGCACTGAAGAAGTTATGAAAAAACTCGACCGCAAGGACGAATTTCATTTAATAGACGTCAGAGAGGATCATGAATGGCTTGATGGACACGCCCGGGGAGCCAGGCACATCGGGCGTGGCATTATGGAGCGCGATATCGAAAAATTGATACCGGACTACAACGCACCGATCGTTCTCTATTGCGGCGGCGGTTATCGTTCCGCTTTGGCTGCGGTCAACATCCAAATGATGGGTTACACAAACGTGCTCTCGATGGCCGGCGGCATTCGAGAGTGGAGAAAAAAAGGATTGCCGGAAGAAAAACCGCCTGAGGGCGCAGCCGCTTACCTTGCGCCTGGCAAATGAGTGCTCTCCGAGGTCTGCCTAAGGCAAGCGTACTAGCTTATGCGTGCAGTATCTGCGCTGCATATGCCAAGCCTATCGAAGACGTATTCAGCGAAATGCTCGCGCTTCGCGAAACCGAACCGGCCGGATTCTGGGCCATGGTTTCCTCGGTGGGACTGCTCTTTGCTCTGGCCTTCGGATTGATGGCTTTGACGATGAGATACTACGTTCGGCACTGGTTTAAGCGCAAATAGCCGCAATTGTCAGGTAGCCAAGCGTTGCCATTATCCGTGATACCACCGATAATGGCACAGTCGGCTAAACATTCAAGAAATTACTAGAAAGAGTTTTACATGAGCAGCGAGCCGCTTTCAAATTCAAACAGTAACCCTCTAGACCTTAACGGTCTTGAAGATCTGCTCGAACGCGCGCAGTTGGAAGTAGTCACCTCAACACCAGATGTGGAGGCAGAGGTTGTCTCGACCAAGGAATCCGAAGGAAGTTCGAAAGAGGAAGCCAAATTGATTCTGAATCTGCTTTCTCACTTGATGCAGGTGAATGAGCTGGTTGTGGAAACCAATCGCCGCCTCAATCTGGCCACATCCAGACTCGGTCAATTGGATGAAATGCTAACCGCCCAGAGTGTTTGGCTCGAGCGCCTTCCGGCTCTGGAAGTCAAAGCCGCTCAATTGGAAGACTGTCAATTGAAGCTGGAACTGGCCGTTACTGAAAATGAGTGGCTCAAACAGAGCTGGATCAATAAGTTCCTTTCTGCCCTCAAGGAAAAAGCCTAAAGGCTGCAAGGTACTCAATAAGTTTTTAGAGGTCCCTTCGGGGACCTCTTTTGATTTGGTTTCAAAAGCTTTCTATATAAATCTAATGCGGTATGATCTCCCGCCTGGGGGAGACCAACATGCGTAAGAGACAGACTCTTGTTGCCCTCGCTGTATCCGGTTTGTTTGTGCTAGCCGGCGCAGTGAACGGGAAAACTTTAAAAGCAGAGATAAACCATAGCGAAGTTGCTGAACCGGTGGAGGCAAAACTTTTGCCGGGACAAGTATTTGATGCCGCCAATTTGCCGCCAGGTTCGAGCGGAGATTCGAACAACTGGTACAAAATTCCCAAATGGCTGGCGGGGACCTGGCACAAAGACAGCCAGACGAACTCTTATCAGTACAATTTTCTGACTCGCCAAGAGGATTCTACTCAACGCACAGTGATTGCCAAAGGCAACGGCATCTGGGGCACGCAAACGGATGCCCAGGGAGAAATCTGGGAATTCAATCCTGCCCCTTATGTTGATACCGTAGACGGTGGCGCTGACACAATCGTTCAGCTGATTCGCTCGAGTGAGCCTGTGGAAGTCAGCAGCGAACGTTTCGTGAAAAACACGCTGGACACTCAATTGCGAGTGGACAAAGCAACCGGAAAAATCAAGACCGTGCAAACAGCAGAACAGATTTCAACTTACACGATTGATTCGCCGGGAGTTTTGAAGCGGGAGACATCTTCGAAAATTTTCTCACAGGACGGCAAACCGTTGATGCTGGCGCGCTCTATCGCTTATGAAAACAAGATTGCGGAATACCAGCCCAGAGACGTAATCAACGGCAAGAACCTGAAATCACTGTTTCAGGAATACATCGAACAAAACAAAGCAATCGAGTAAGGAAATGAGTTCTTTTGTGAAGCTCTTCAAAGGCATTACGTTTTCGCTGGCTGCGGCACTATTCGTTTTGCCTGCCTGTCAACCACCTGGACAAACCCGGGTGGCGGCTCATTTGACTCCGTCGGCCGATTTATTCCGGCTGCCGAAAAGCGTAACACCTGAAAGCTATGACCTCTTCATCGAGCCTGACCTGGAGCGCGGAGTTTTTAGAGGCAGTGAAGCGATCGTGCTCAATTGTCATCAAACTGTAGACCGCATCTATCTAAATTCGCAGGGACTGACAATCGACAGCGCCGAGTTGAATTTCGCCGCCGACCGCAAGTCCGGCAAAGCCGCTGCCAACGTCACGGTCTCTAAAAGCGAACAAGTAGTTACTTTCTTGCTTTCCAACCCTATTGAGACCGGGAATTACAGGCTTAACATCAAATTTTCCGGGCGCATGAATGATAAGTTGTGCGGCTTTTACAAAGCAAAAACGCGTGACAGTGAAGGGCACACCATAACTCTGGGCGCTACGCAAATGGAGCCTACCGATGCCCGAAGAATGTTTCCGTGCTTTGACGAGCCTGACTTCAAGGCTACCTTCAAACTCAAGGTTAGTGTCGACCACGGCAACACGGCGATTTCAAACAGCGCAATTGCAAGAGAAGAAAAACAGAAGGGGTCGAACAAACGAATCATAGAGTTTGCGCCAACTCCCAAGATGTCTACTTATCTTGTCACTTTGCTCGTCGGTCCATTTGCCTCCACACCTCCAGTTGTAGCGAATTCCGTGCCGATTCGAGTCTGGGCTATAAAGGGTTCGGAAAAACTGGGACTCTTTGCTCGCAATCAAGCGGTGAAGATGATGCCATTTTTCCTCAATTATTTTGCGCAGCCTTATGCCGGCAGCAAGCTTGATTTCATTGCCATTCCCGAATTTGAAGCGGGCGCAATGGAAAACCTTGGTGCTATCACCTTCCGAGAAGAGACTCTGCTTGTTGACGAGAAGCATGCTTCAGTAGACACGCAAAAACGCGTTTCTGAAGTAGTCGCTCACGAAATGGCTCACCTCTGGTTTGGCGACCTGGTGACAATGAAATGGTGGGACGACCTCTGGCTCAATGAAGCATTTGCCACATGGATGTCCAACAAAGCCGTTGATTTCGTGCGCCCGGACTGGCAAACCTGGGAATTCTTTACACTGGATAGACTCGAAGCAATGGAGATTGACGAGCTGATGTCCACTCGTCCCATTCATGCTGAAGTCAAAAGTCCTCTTGAAGCAATCGAAATGTTTGACGGCATCACCTATAGCAAAGGCGCATCAATTTTGAGAATGCTTGAGACTTATCTGGGTGAAAAAACATTCCAGTCGGGCGTGCAAAATTACATGCGCGAACATAAGTTTGACAATGCAACAACCGGCGATCTCTGGAAATCCCTGGAGGCAGTTTCGCAAAAACCTGTTTCCGACATCATGCACAACTGGGTGCATCAGCCTGGATTCCCATTGGTGGAAGCTGTGCGCAAGGAGAATTCATCCGCCATTCGACTCGGTCAATCACGTTTCATAACGGACCCGGCTGCCCGCGCCAAGGCAGAAAATGCCAATGCACTCTGGGCGATTCCAATCTCCTGGCGTGTTTTGAAGTCGCAGCAGGCAGCAATACCCAAGCTGAGTTTCCTACTCTCTTCCAAAACCGCTCCCATGGTTGATCTGCCAAAAGATCAAGTCCCACTGTTAAACGCTAAGGCATCCGGTTATTACCGTGTCCAATACCCGGCAAGTTGGCTTCGTTCGATTTTGTCAAACGGCGTAGACCAGCTCAGTACAAGCGAACGGATTACTCTGTTATCCGATCAATGGTCGCTGACATTCGCAGGACTCTTGCCTTTATCGGACTACCTGCAGCTGTTCAATGAATATGATTCGCAAATGGATCCGCAAATTATTGAATTGCGCGTAGACTGCCTGGAAACGCTCTATGGCCTGCTAGACTCCAGGAGCAGGCCCAATTTCGAGCGCTATGTTCGCAACAGGCTAAGCGGAACTCTGGCAAATTTTGGCTGGAGCACCAAGCCCCACGAAAGTGATCTTATCCGCTCAGCCAGAGCCAAAGTGATTTGTGCCCTTGGCACTATTGGTCAGGATCAGCCTACGATTGCTGAAGCGCGCAGGCAGTTCAACATTTACCTTTCTGATTCGAAAAAAGTCGAACCTGATTTGCTCGATCCGATTTTTACCATCGTTGCGTTCAACGGCGACGAAAAGGTTTATCAAAAACTAGACAATCTCTGGCGCACGGCTAAAACACCGGAAGAGCGCGTGCGCAGCATTATGGCGCTGCCGGCTTTTAGAAAGCCCGAGCTTATCGATCGCACTCTCAAATTCAGTCTTGGCAATGAGATCAGATTGCAAGACGCTCCGAAATTAATGAGCAGTGTACTTTCAACTCCACATGGGCGCCAGCCTGGATTCAAGTTCGTAAAAGAAAACTTCTCGACGATCAAAAAACGTTTCCCTACTCCCTCGTTACCGCATGTGGTGGGCTCTTGTGAATCCATGTGCACGACGCAGGAAGAGCAAGAGCTTAAACATTTCGTCGGTTCGACACCCATACCGGCTGGGCGCAAACGCATCCAGCAGGCTCTGGAGCGTGTCCATAACCGCGCTGCCTTCCGCGCCCAATTACAATCCGAACTGGACAAACTACTGTCAAAATGAGACTTCCGGTTTTATTGATCTCGAGCAAGAACGAGATTTGGTCAAACCCCGGCATTAATGCCGGGGTCTCCTTGTGAGGATGACTTAGAAAATTAACGCAGTCAGCTCGGCGATTGCATCATCTGAATTACTGATGGGCAGAATTTAGCACATCACCAAAGACCAATGCCGTTGCTTTAATCGCGACGCGAATCTTTTGGAGGCAGTTGTAATGCTGGGAGCGCCGGCAGCCTCTTAAGTAAAGGTTTTGCACCTAAAACAAGGGCGGCAACCTGCCGCCCTGAAAGAATCTATCGTCAGCCACCGCCGCCGCCGCCACCACCACCCCCGCCCCAGGGACCTCCGGCATTACTGGCACCGGTGGACATGCGTGCAAACAAATTACCTTGTCCTGCATACGTACGATTGGCCGCATATTTTGCCACCTGTCCGTAACCGACTGCCGCCAGGTATTTAAGCTGCGGATCCTTGGAATAGCTGTAGACGACTTGATAATGCTGTGCGGCTTCCTGAGTTTGATTCATGTTGTGCTTGCACAGAGCCATGTAATAGTGAGTTTTGTCTCTGCAATAACCATTTCTGTCCAGTCGGTCGAAAATATCGAAGGCGTCTTTGTACTTCTTTTCATAGACGACCAATTTGACGGCTTCATTAAATTCAGGCGGGTAGGGAGTTTCTTTTTTCGCCGCTTTCTTGGCTTTTTTGCCTTTAGCGTTTGCATCAATGCCGGAAGGTGAAAACGCTTGGCCGGCAAGAACTATGAGCAATATTGCTGCGATTGGCACATGACGCTTAAATTGCATGGATGGCTTATCCTACTGGACAGGGAAAGCTGACACTTCTATCTATCATATATGAATTGGAAAGGCATGGCTGGACAAGATCAGTCCAAAACTCCTAAAAGCTCCAGGCAGAGACTGTTCCAGCTCATGAACTGGGGCGCAAACAAAGGTTCTCCCGTGTCTGCATGATAATTTTCATAAAGCGTGCCTCTGGACTCCAGCCCCGATGCCAGAGTGTTTACAACCCGCTCTGCCACCTTCTCAGCTGCGGCGTGTTTTTTTTCGCGCACCAGCGCTCTAACGACCAGGGCATTGGGCAAAACCCACATCGGCCCCTGCCAATTCGAACAGATGACACGTCCGTACAAACCGCGTTTCGCCTGGTTATATAACGGCTCGGATGCAGCGACGCTGGCAATACCTGCCTTTCTTAAAAAATGCTCGGCGGACATGACGTTGTTTTCAATCACTGCCTGTGTTCGCGCTGCATTTGTCGTGCCCATAATCACCGGGCAAAGCCCTGTCCAGGCTCGCAAACGACAATGCGCCTTGGTTTTCGGGTCATAGTTATAGTAGATGGAATCTTCCTGAGACCAGAGTAGCGCATCGATTTTTTCAGCAAGTTGGGAGGCTTTTGCGTCGTATTGAGCAGACATTTTTTCATTGCCGGCTAATTTGGCAAGTTTGGTCATAGCCCGAAACTCGGCCACAAGATAGGCATTTATGTCGGCGGCAAGCAGCCTGCCATCAGGGAAATTGGCGACGTCCTCATTTTTGCCTTTGGCCGCTTCCAGTGGATACAACAAGGCAAGATTGTCGTCCACGCCACTTTCAAGAACGTTGCGCCAGAAGTACAAGCCGCTTTCATGTTTGCGGTGCGTATCAAAATACTTGAGATAGCAATCCAGACCTTCCAAATGGCGACTGTCTATAACCGGCTTGCCTGGCTTCCTTTCTGTGGAAAAGAGAAGCGTCTGGGCAAGAAATGGCTTGCATTGATCGCCATTGTCCCAGATACGACTCGGTGAGACCGTGCGCGGAATGTGTCCATCCCCTTCCTGGAGACTGAGAAAGTTAGCGACCACTTCCTCTGCAAGGCCTTCAATTCCGGCTTTAACTGATGCTTGAGAAAAGAAGCAAGCGTCCCAGTCATACATTTGCAGATAATGACCGGTGGTCGATCGATCCGACACTTCGCTTGCATCATCGGCTCCGGCAACGACGTCATAAGACGGCGTCACGAAGCGATATTTGAGCATGCCCTTGGGCTGGTGAATGCAGCTTTTGGCCTTCGCCAGAAAGAAGTGCTTCAGCTTTTTTGCTTGCGCTGTCGTGGAAGCCGTGCGCATTTTCATCTCCTTTTATGCAGCTATTACTAGCCTGTACTCTGCAGTCCCGATGCCACTCCATTGATGCTCATGAGCACATAATCCAAAAGAGATTGCCTCTCGGAAAGATCAGCCTTTTCGCCAATAGCGCGGACTTTTTTCAAGAATTGAACCTGCAAATAGCTGAGCGGGTCAACATAAGGATTGCGCAGTTCAATCGACTTTCTTAGATAGAGCGTATTGTCCAGAAGGTTCGACTGTCTGGAAATTGAAAGAATCGCCTCGCGCGTCCATTCAAATTCTTGCTCGATGCGGCTGAAATATTCATTCTTCAACTTCTCGGACTGGACGAGATTGTCGGCGTAATAACGGGCAATATCGAGATCGGCGACAGCAAGTGCCGTTTCGATTTTTTTCACCAGGCCGGCGAAAAACGGCCAGTCAAAATACATTGCCCGCATGGCTTCAAGCGCAGAGGGATCAGACGCGGTGACGGCATGAAAAGCCGAGCCAAAGCCATACCAACCGGGCAGCATAAAGCGGCTTTGCGTCCAGGCAAAAACCCATGGTATGGCTCTTAAATCATCGATTGATTGGCTGCCGGATTTTCTCCTTGCCGGGCGCGAACCCATTCTAAGCTCGCCAATTTCCGGTAGCGGTGTGGTTTGATTGAAAAATTCGATAAATTCTCTGGAGCCGTAGACAAGGTCTCTATAAACTTTAAAGGAATGCGCTGAAAGCAACTCCAGAAGCGGAACTCTTTCTCTATAAACCAGCTCGGATTTCTCATCGGGGCTGGCCAGGCTGGCTTCAATGACTGCGGCCGCCAGGCGGTCGAAATTTCTTACGGCAATATCGTTCATCGCATATTTTGCAGCAATCACTTCGCCCTGTTCGGTTATTTTGATGCGGTGATCGACTGTTCCTTCCGGTTGAGCAAGGATGGCGCGGTGGGTGGGTCCGCCGCCACGCCCGATGGTGCCGCCGCGGCCGTGGAAGAGGCGCAGCTGAATGCCTTCTTTCCTGGCAAATTCGACCAGAGCTCTTTGCGCCTTGTACAGTTCCCAGTTGGCAGCAACGATGCCGCCGTCTTTGCCGGAGTCGGAATAACCGATCATCACCTCTTGAACGTTGTTTCTGTGCTTAATGTAATTTTTGTATGAGTCGACTTGAAGGAGTGATTGAAACAGTTTGGGTGCATTTTGCAAATCTTCGATCGTTTCAAACAAAGGCACCACACTGATTGTGCGATCGTTTTTCTCCAAGGAATAAAGTCCGGCTTCCTTGGCGAACAAAAGAATGGCAAGCAAGTCACTTTTGCTTTGAGTCATGCTGACGATATAGGTATCAATAGCCGGAATACCGAATTTATCCTGCAATTCAACCATTGTGCGGAAGACCTCAATGGTTTGATTGGTAGGTTCAGAAAACTGCAGATGCGCCGGAATGAGAGGCCGCAAGTTTTCAATTTCGCTGTTCAGGAAGAAAACCTTATTGTCTTCCCTGAGTTTTCTATAGCCGCCATCGATGAGTTTCAGAGACTTGGTGATTTCGTCGAGCGCTTCTAGATGCCTTTCTGAATGCTGGCGAATATCCAGTTTTGCCAGATGAAAACCAAAAATGTCGATGGCGTAAAGCATCTTTTTCAAACTGGTCAAACTGGCTATACAGCCCTGGGCATCCAGGTCACTGTAGATTATTTCGAGATCTCGGCGAAATTCCAGATGGTGCTGATAGGCACCCGGTTCTGTTTCGGAATTGAGAGCTCGGCGTAATTTCTCCTGCATGAAAAGCAGCTTCTGTCGCACTTCTTCCAGGCGATAGCGGTCCCGGTACCTTTCGTCCAGTTCCGGAAAAAGGAGACGATCTTGAGCAAGTGAAGCATAAAATTGATCGCTCAAAGTCAACCAATTGTGCGAATGACTCAAATCATTGAAAAGAGTCTCCATCTCTTTCATGTAATGTTTGAGGACAAGCGAGCGCTGGTAATGCATCGTCTTCACCGTCACCTCGGGTGTGACGAATGGATTGCCGTCGCGGTCGCCTCCTATCCAGGAGCCGAAAGTAATGAAGCGCTGGATTTGCTGCGCATTCCATTTCGCTTCACCGGACAGCCTCCCGACCTCATTTACTAGATCATGATGAACGTCCAGGATCGCTCTTATGACTACGTTTTCAAAATGATAGAGACCATAGCGAACTTCATCAATCACTTGCGGTTTGAAATAGATGACGTGATCGGTCAACCACAAAGATTCAATTACTTTGAGAAGATCGTCTTCTACTGCTCTTGTTTCTCTTTTCGATAAAGGCGGATGATCGCGCCGCTTCAACAAACGCGCCAGATCGAGCTGTTTGATCAAAACAGTGCGCCTGGTAATTTCAGTCGGATGGGCTGTGAAAACTACCTGTACATCAAGCTGCGAAATTGCCGATTGCAGTTTCTCCTTTCCGTCCTTGCTGTGTTCCATCCTGTGAAACACGGCAGTCAGTGAATCCGGCTCCGGCTTGTCTCCGGACTCATGCTCTCTTTGGGTGCGCCTGCGAACACGATGGTTCTGCTCGGCGATATTGATCAAATCGAAATAAGTGAGAAAAGCTTTGATGACTTTGCCGGCGGTCTCGGCATCAAGACTTTCCACCAGGTTAAACAACTTTTTTTTCAGCTCCGCAGTCGGCTCCGTATGAATTGATTTGGAAAGCAGACGGAAACGCTCCACGATGTCGAAGAGCCTGTCGCCTTCAAATCGTCTGATCGTGTCACCCAGAAGACTGCCCAGCAAGCGCACATCTTCTCTAAGCGGCCTGTCGCGGTCGTCGGTTTTCACTTTGCTTGCGCTTGATGAGCTCATCTCTCTGCGTTAAGGCAATTGTCCCAATCAGAAGCAAAATCAAGGATCTTTTCTTTCAGACCTTTCAATATATTCGATCGCTTCATGGCGAAATTGATTTCTTTCATCGCGTCGACTTTCATCGCCGCTATACCGATTTGCTCGAGACTGGTCAGCTCTTTATCAACCTCGCCGACCACCAGCATGCAAAGGTTCGCCACATGCTGATTGTTTATAGCGAATTGTTCGCCGGCTGTCATACTGGCTGCCGTTCTAATCGGAGCTCCGAGCGAAGACGCGCCCGCCCGTCGCATTTCTAGAAAATCTGCTTCTGAAAGGAGCCATTTGCTTTCGTCTTCGTCGTAGGAGCGATCAGGATCTCCTTGAGTTTGTTCGGCATGAGTGGCGATTTTGAACTCTTCTGTGTCAGTCGATTCCTTGCGTGCAACTTTGATCACCTGGCCGAAAATGCGCTTAGCCAGAGGTCCGATATTGGCGCTGGTCAGCCCGCGCCCCAGCAGCGTGCGACTGGTTTGCTCGCCCTGCCTATTTTCTGCGATTTCCATGTACGGCTTGCGGGTCGGATCCCCCGGGCGGAAACCGATCAAGATATCGCTGGGCACAATGAAAACGAGGATTTTGCCCATGTATGCCTGGACAACCACTGCCCACTCGCGAGTGGAAACGTGTCCCTGGAAGTATTTGACCGTATGAGAAAAACGGCTGAAATCTTTAAATTCATACTCGCCTTTGGGGCGCTCGCAGTGGACCTTCAAAACCTCGTGTTTGGGATTTTTGTTGAACTCGGCGACATAACGGCTGAGAAAGTCGAAAAGCAAGTCGACAAACGCGCTGGTACTGAGAAATTCCGCATCGGGTGTTTGATTGAGATGCAGGGTCTGGTCTGCTTGCAAAGCACTTGAATCCAGGACCGACAACCATTGCCGTGTTTCCTCGCTCGTATTTTTGTCTTTTACGTTTCCGAGAATTCGGCTTCTGAGATCGCTTTCGCTTGTGTCTTTCATGTCAAAACTTACTCCGGGCCAGATGAGGGTGAATTATATCTCATCACTTGTCTTACTTTTTGCCTTCCCACTCCGCAAGAAATCTTTCTACAAAGTCCTCCACATACCTGTGCCGCTCAAGGGCAAGGGCGCGTGCCGCGTCGGTGTTGAGGCGTTCTTTGAGCAGCAATATTTTTTCATAAAAGTGATTGAGCGTTGATCCCCGGCTCGCCTTGTATTGCTCGAATGTTTGATGCATGACCGGTGCTTGATCGGGATCGTGCATGGGGCGATCGAACTTGCCGCCATAAGCAAAGGTCCGGGCAATGCCGATGGCGCCAAGCGCGTCCAGCCTGTCGGCATCCTGAACGACCTTGCCTTCGATGGATGCCGGGGTGGTCTTGACGCCGGCGCCTTTGTAGGAGACCTCTTTAATTATGGCGGCTACCTTTTCTATTATTTCCGGCTTTTCATCCAGCGACTTAAGCCATTCGGTTGCCACTTTCGGACCGGCATTCAAATCCCCGTCGTGAAATTTCCAATCGGCTATATCGTGTAACAGCGCCGCCAATTCAACGACATAGGCATCGGCACCTTCTTCAATTGCTAACCGCACAGCCAGCGCTCTCACTCGCATGATGTGGAAGTAGTCGTGCCCGGTTGCATCCTCACCCAACTTCTCTTTTACAAGTCGGACAGTCTTTTCCACTCTCTGGCGTTGTTCGGCTGTTGGACAATTTGTCTCGCTTTCGGTCTTAGAATTTGGCATCAGTCACCACGCGTCAGTTTCATAATCACTTCTCGATATTGCGGAAAGTCCTTGATCAGTCCGCCTCTCCTTCCATGCTCATAGTCTTCAAAGTCGAAGGCCGGCGCTACCGTGCATCCGAGCAGGGCGAATCGGCCGCCGTCAGCCAGACTTGCCGCCTGCCAAAAACCGGCATATACCACCACCTGCGGTGCAGCATCGTGAGTAATCTCCGCTGCCAGTCGATTTAGCTTGAGCTGACCTTTCTCGTCTATGACATAGAGATTCACAGGGTCGCCCGCATAGAAGTGCCAGATTTCGTCGGACGGCAGGCGATGAAATGCTGAAAATGTCTCGGCAGTGAGCA
>JADZFV010000482.1 GCA_020854255.1 Candidatus Melainabacteria bacterium
AAATGCGCAGGGCTGTATCATTGTCGACATTCTTATCTTGTGCTCATCTCTCAAAGGTCCGGATTTGCCGCTGTTTACGGCAGAAAGCTATGCAGTGCGACAACCCCACAATTGAGGCAGTCGCCTCAGAAAAGATTCAAAAGCCTCATCCGCTGCTGACATTCGCTGTATTTGCCGCGATTTTCCTTGCCACATATTTGCCCTGCTTTCTGCAAAGCTATGGATTGCTGGATGACTACTATCTTCTTTTTCTCACCTTGACCAAAGACGCATGGTGCCAGGAGATCGTGGGCAGCATGATGTCTCAAGGGCGGCCGCTCAACCTGCCTTTCATCGCCGCGGCTTTTTCGCCGTTGCAGGGCATCAGCGACCTCGTCTACCTGCGCATCATCGCGACTCTCGGGACGGCATTTCTTGCCACTCTTTTCTTCAGGCACGCAATGCATGTCGGATGGACCCGCGCGCAGTCCTTCGTCTTATCTCTTTTGGTGTTTTCACAACTTCCCTTCCAAGTCCTTTCCGCCTGGAGTCTGGTTGGTTTTCTCGGCGCTTTCCGTCTGCCATTGGCATATGTTTCATACTTTTTGGCAAAATACGCAGGCGAAAAACCGCTACGCTCGCCGGCCTTCGGCGGACTCTATGCAGCCACAGTGATAGCTCTGACCGCTGCAATGGCAATGCACCAGGCAACGGCAATGTTCTTTTGGATTGGCCTGGCTCAAGATGTTCTTTCGCCGAAAAGATGGGAGCTTTCACGCCGCCAACTCGGTGTAATTTTCACCACATTCGGCATCGCATGCGGTATTGAATATGCGATTTGTGCGTGGGGAAAGAGTGCATTCGCCGCTTATCTTCTGCAAGATCGCGATCATCTCTCGTTTAACGTTTTCGAAAAATTGCAATGGTTTTTCAGCGAGCCGATTACCAATTGCCTCAACTTCAACAATCTCGATGCAAGCCCGCTGATTGCAGCAGGCACCGCAGTGACAATCTTCGTCGGGTTGTGGTTTTTCATCAAGAATTTAGAACACAAAGAAAGTCTGAAAACGCGCGTTCTTTTGCTCGCCGGATTACCCTTTCTGTGCTACACGCCAAACCTGATGGTTGCGGAATCATGGTCGAGTTACAGGACTCTCTATGCGCTCGCGGCTTTAATGATGATCTATTTCTTCTGCGCAATTCAGGGCATTGCTGAGAAACTGAAAGTCGGGAAAAACACTATTACAAGCACATTACTGGCGGCAGCCGTGCTCAATTTGATTGTCGCAAATCAAAATGTCGCCACCTATATTGCAGAGCCGCAAAGCAGAGAAATTGCTCTGCTTCGGTATCGTCTCAATTACGAGAAATCATCTGCAGTAATTGCCCACACAATGGATCAATTGACGCCACCCGAGGGCAAAAGTCCTTTCGATATCTGGCAATATGATTCCAAAACCATCATTCCGAGCTGGTACGAAACGCTCGCTCCGGCCGCCTATTATGATGAATTTGGCCGACCGTCCTCAGCCCGCCCGTTTGTTGCAAAAGCGATGGTCGGCTTGCTGCAGAGAGAGGCGCAGATAAAACGCAATTAAACCACAGGCTCATCGCAGTGGCACATGGCATTCGCCCGGTTTGCAGCGGCGCATCGAAAGCGCCGTCTTCACCTGGTCGGAGGCGTTCAAATGCTCATCAGCGCCATATCTTTACGACATTTACGGCATTGGGGTGTAAGATTGGGAATTGTCATACTTATTGTCGCGCCCGACGAGCGAGATTAGCGACTGCTAATGGTTGTTACATTGCTGCAATCCCCAATTGAAACAAGTGCGCCAAACGCCGATCGCAATCATGTCGATCGAAGCGGCAGCAGTGTTCGTGATTTCAAATACAGCATTGTGGTGCCGGTGTTCAATGGTGCCGACAAAATCGAAGAACTGTTTCGTCGAATTGCAGAAACTTTCAACAGCAAAAACTGCCGGTATGAAATCGTCATTGTGAATGATGGCAGTACCGACAATACGTGGGCAACAATCACAAAAGCAGCCGCCAACAATCCCAACATCACCGCCATCGATTTGACCCGCAACTTTGGTCAGCATCCTGCGGTGCTATGCGGTTTGGCAAATAGCACCGGCGACTACGTCCTCACCATCGATGCCGATTTGCAAAATCCACCGGAAGAACTCTTCAAACTCATCGAGCCGGCTGTCGAGAAAAAACTGGAACTGATTTTTGCGAAGTTCACCAAGAAACAGCACGCATTTTATCGCCGCCTGGGCAGTCACGTAGTCAGCTATCTCAATGAAGTCATTTTTGCAAAACCAAAAGACTTGAATATCTCCAACGTCAGAATCATGAGCAAGGATGTGGTGGCTAGGATGTGTCAGTATCCAACAGCATTTCCGTATATCAACGGACTGGCGCTGCGCTGCTCTAATCCCGCAAAACGTGAGAATGTTCTGGTAGAGCACCACAAACGCACAGGCAGCGATTCGACTTATACCCCAGTGAGAATCGCACGGCTAGTATGCACTATTTTGTTCAACTACAAAGAATTGCCAAGACTGATATCGAATATCGGATACGGAACAGCCTGGTTTAGTTTTGTCCTCGCAGTCGCATTCATCGCCAAGCACTATTTCCTCAGTTCGTTGCTGCCTGAATTCACTCCAATTGTCGTAGTAATGGCATTCTGCAATGGTATTCTAGCCCTTCTGATTGGAGTGCTTGGCGCATTTTCTGCCAGGATGTCGGAGACACTGTCGCTGAGTTCCAGCTATGCAATCGGAAGCATCGTAAAAGGTGAGTAGACATTTTTTCATCGCCGGCGCGCAGCGATCGGGCACAACCTACCTCCACACAATTCTCTCAGAACATCCTGAGATAGAACTAAATCAACCGTGGTGGCCGGAGCCCAAGTTCTTTCTCAACGAAGATGCACCTTCGCGCATCGATGAATACCTGAAGAAGTACTACTTTCGCGACGACGCCACTGTGCACGGAGAAAAGTCAGTGTGCTACATGGAGCATACTGAAGTCGTAGAGAGAATCGCGCGCTCTTTTCCGGACGCTCGCATTATCTTTATATTGCGCGATCCGGTCGACCGAGCGATATCAAACTATTGGTACAGTGTCGGCAACAAGCTGGAAGATGCCACCATTGAGCAAGCACTTACCGACGAATCATTTGCCGACAGACCATACGACGAAGCCAAAATAATTGGCTGCCCTCCGTACTATTATTTGCGACGCGGAAAGTATGTCGGCTATCTCGAAAATTATCTGCAACACTTCGACCGCAGCCAGATCAAAATTTTGGTGTCAGAAGATTTCTTCAACAATCAAAAAGAAGTCAGTGAATTGTTTGAGTTTTTGGAGATAAATTCGAATTTTTCACCTCCATCGATGGCGAAAAAAGTAAACTCATACCTTCCAATCGACGAAAGCAAATCCGGCACCAACGTCGAGAAATTCCTCGCCAATTACTATGCAGAGTCTGTTGGCCATCTTTCTAAGCGCTTTGGCATAGACACCAGTCGCTGGAAATCAGCAAAGCTGTTGCGAAACACGGCAACTTGAGTCAACGGACACTTGAAATGCGTATAATTATCACCTGCTCGAGGTGATTTGGCGCAATATGACCGGCGGAGCGACGGTTTCGAAATCTGTATGGAAGCCCCTGCGGCATCCAGCCTTTCGCATTCTGATGCTTGGCAATGTAGCGATTCTTCTTGGCGGCTGGGGGCAGGACATCGCGGTCGCGTGGCTGATGACAGCTCTGGCGCCCCAGCCCATGATGGTTGCCCTCTTGCAAACAGCCATCTATCTGCCGTTCGTTGTTCTTTCATTGCCGGCTGGCGCTCTTGCTGACATCTTCAACCGAAGAACAGTTTTGATTTGCGCCCAAATCTGGATGTTCTTCGGTGTAGTCATTTTGGGCTTGCTCACCATCAGTGGTGCTATGACGGCCTGGATGCTTCTTGTCTTACTGTTCGTCACCGGATTGGGTTCTGCCATGTATTCTCCGGCGTGGAATGCTCTGGCACCGGAATTAGTACCAAGGGAAGAGCTTGAGTCTGCCATCGCACTGGGTTCGGCCAGCTTTAATTTCTGTCGCGGCATCGGCTCGGCGTTCGGCGGCTTTGTTGTAGGCACCGCAGGGCCAGGCACAGCAATTTTGATAAACGCCGCGACAATGATGGCGAGCCTGATGACGCTCATCTGGTGGAAACCGGCTCCCGCCGAAAGCTATCAACCGGCCGAACGCGTCGTCGGAGCCATGAAGGCCGGCATGCGATATGTGCGTCACTCAGCGGCACTGCGGGCGGTGATAATCAAAACAATCGTGGTTGTCGCTTGTGCAAGCGCAGTCTGGTCGTTTTTGCCTTTGATGGCAAAACAACAATATGGATTCGACGCCACCCAGTACGGACTTGTTCTCAGCCTCTTCGGCATCGGCAATCTGCTTGGCGCAATGTTGCTCCCATTCGTCCGGAAGCATCTCACCATGGATTTGCTGTACATGGTCAGCGCGCTGATTTTTGCCGCAGCCATGTGCGCACTTCCATTCATCCATGGTTTTATACTTGCGTGCGTGACAATGTTTTTCGCCGGATTGGTCTGGATAATGGTCACCGCCGCTCTCAACGCTGGTGTTCTGACCTCGGTGCCCGCGTGGGTTCGTGCCCGTGCCATCGCTGTCTTCTTGCTCACGTTCCAGGGGTGCCTGGCTGGTGGCAGTTTGTTCTGGGGAACCTTCGCCTCGTATACAAGCATGCCGATAGCACTGCTGACTGCATCAGCATTGCTGGTAGTCGGCACCATTTGCTCCGCGCCATTCAAGGTGATTTCGTCGGACACCAATGATCTGCGCTCAGCACGCTCTACGCCGGAGCCCAATATCATCAAGGACCCGCACCCGGATCATGGACCGGTGCTCGTCACGGTGGAGTACATGATCGACCCAGAACGCATGCCGGATTTTCGCAAGACAATGGCTGCTCTGGAAGTTTTACGACTTAGAAACGGCGCCTATCAATGGTATTTATTCGGCGACCTTGCCAAAGCCGGCAGGTATATCGAAACCTTCTTCGTCGAAAATTGGGGCGAATACCGCAGGCACATGCAGCGCGGCACCGTCGACGACAATAACGCCGAAAAGCTCGCCAACGAATTCCATCTCGGCGAAGGACCGCCGCCCATCTCCCACATGCTGGCAGAGAGACGGAAGAATTAGGGGTTTGCTGAGGCGATGCCATGCGTCAACCGCTGCCATCTCAGTCGAGCGGCGCATGACGTCACCACTACAGGCAATTCGAAACGGCAAATTCCCCAAAACGCCCGACTTAGGGTTCTCCCCAGGTGCCGGGTAAGGGTCCTCCCAGCACACGATTTGCAGACTTGTGAGAGAATCGAATTAAGGGAATCCATGGAGCCTTATGGCTCATTAGCGTTTGGTGGAAATTGGCGTTAAAAAAACCAGGAGGAGGGCGTGGTTCATACCCCCATGCCATACGACCGGAATCGGGCGGGCTCTCTGCCGCCCTCGCTTCAGCTCTTGCTGTCCGAGCCGACGCAGCTGCTGCCCAGGCGTGCGCGCAGTTTGCCGCAGGATGAGTTTTCAGCGCTGAATACTTTGATTTACGAGCTCGGTGCGCGGTGGTCGAAGGAAGCGCGCGACATCAAGTTCGACTTTGAATTCAGGGCAGTCGAACAGGAGCGCAGGCGTGTAGCCAAAGAGCTGCACGACGAAATTCTGCCAAACTTGGCGCGCCTCATACGCTTTGTTCAATCGCAAGATGACAAAAGTATCTGCGAGACGCTGGTCGATGAATTGCACGCGACAGTGGCAGTCTTTCGAGACTTGCTGGGCGAGTTGCATCCCGTCGATCTAGAAGAACTGGGGCTCACTCCTGCGCTTTCGAACATCAGCAAACGATATGCGCGTATGACTCAGCGTTTTGTAGTTTTTGTGGAGGACAGCGAAACCTGTAATCTTCCAGCGTTGCAGCAGCTATGCATTTACCGGGCGATTCAGTCAGTCTTGAGAATGTTTGCCGCATCTCAAAATGATATTTTGCTGCTTAAGCACAATTATCAAAATTCGACCAACATTCTATCTGTTCGCTGCATAGACAAAAGTGTTCTGGACGCTGAGTGGTTGTCGCCGGAAAAACCTGAGTTCAACGTATTTGACTCGTGGTGTGCAATGTCTGGTGCGCAGGTGGAATATGGGCTCAGTCGGCAAGTCAATGAATTTCCTTGCGATCTACTTATTACCATCGCAGAAACAGCGCCCCCAAAAGATGAAACCACCGAGACGCTTGGACTGTTCGCTCAAGCCCGCCTGCATGAGTTGCACAGCATTCTCGAATATGCGAAAGAAGAATGGACAAACCTTATAGTCAAAGATAGACCTCTTTTCGAGAGCCTCGCAGTTGAAGCAGAACGGCAGCGCATCTCCGCTGAGATCAATAAAGTAATTCTTCCCCATTTAGACAACATCAGCCATTTTGTTTCGCTCTCGGATAATCAGACGATGATTGACGACGTCAGCGAAAAAATGCAAGCGATAGCAAACAGCGTCGCGGCTGTTATGTCCGAGCTCCACCCCAGGCTTCTGGCGGAAGCCGGCTTGAT
>JADZFV010000483.1 GCA_020854255.1 Candidatus Melainabacteria bacterium
GCCATCGTTCTTACAAAAGGAACCACAGATCCATTCAACCCCAAAGCCGTCCGCTCGGCCATGGGTGCCTTGTTCGCTCTGCCTGTCGTAACGGATATCCTGTTTGACGATTTAATTGAGAGCCTGAGAGCGCATCATGTCACGGTTTTCGCCCTCGATCAAAACGCGGACGAAACGATCTGGAATGTTCAATTCCCAGATCGCCTGGCCCTCATACTCGGCAATGAAGGCAATGGCATGAGCGATGACGATTTGGCCAAGGTCGACAGAATATTGGCGATTCCCATAAGCAAACGTTCCGAGTCACTCAACGTGGCAATCGCAGCCGGCGTCGCCTTGTCCTTCATTTCCTCAAAGCGTGGAATTGACTAGTCGGGATCATCAATCCGTTCTTCAATTATAAGCAGCACCTGTGCATTGCAAAAGCTGAAAGAGTACTTACAATCCTGATCGGCAAGCGCTCTAATTTATTGAATGTGGCGGTGGCAGCTGGAGTTGCCATATCGTTTATTTCTTCCAAGCACGAATTGGCTTCGGTCTGGTAGCCGGTTTTGCAAATATGCCCTGTGGACACCTTCAGGTGCTCAGATGCTTCGGACAATCGGCAATTAAGCCAGGCTAAGAAAACACAAACATATCATTGATAGCATGTACCTCTCTTTTCTTATACAAGCAAAATGCCCGTAAAAGCATCAATATGCCTTCCCGTCCATAACGGAGAGCGCTTTCTCTCGCCAGCCATCGAGAGCGTATTGAATCAGACGGAAAGTAATTTCGAGCTAATCATCTCGGACGACTGCTCGACGGATTGCTCGCCAGAAATCATTGCTGACTATGCTCGGCGTGACAAAAGAATCAAACTATTGAACAACCAGCGGCGATTGGGTTTATTCGCCAACTATAACCGCTGTATGAAAGAGTCCTCAAGCAATTATTTAAAACTCTTCGCTCAAGACGACCTCCTGGATAAGGAGGCTCTCGAAAAGTCGCTGTCAGTCCTGGAAGAAAAGCAAAACGTAACACTGGTGAGTGTTGCTCGAAGATGGATTGACGAAAATGGCATAGATGTTTCCGATCGCGTTAACGAAATTCGCACAAGCACTGTAATTGCACCGAACGGAACGGTTGCCGGCTGGCAGGTGGTAGAAAAAAGTCTCTTACCGCCTGTAAATTTTATAGGCGAGCCAAGTACAGTCATAATTCGCAAGTCCTCTATGGGAGCCGGATTCGACGAAAGCTTCCTGCAAATGGGCGATCTGGAATATTGGTTGAGAATTCTCATGGAGGGAGACTTCGTCCACCTGGACGAGACTCTGTGCAGCTTTCGTCTGCATCCTCAAAGCAGCAGCTCCGCCAATCTAAAAGGGTTACACTTCGCCAGTGATTTGATCAGGCTGAGCCGAAAATGGCGCACCCTCTTTCGAATATTCAACCTGTCCGAGACCCAATTCCTAAACCAAGCAGTGCAAGAAACTTGCGCTTATTTGAGATCCCTGACCGAATCAGAATTACCAACTCTGGAAGGACTGAGAAGCAAAGACAATTTGATAGCCGCAATGAGCCGACTCCAGGCGTCCGGCAAAGAAGAGATTGAGACAATATTGATCGATGAATTGCTCTGCTTTAGGGAGCTGGCCTTTCACTGCCTGAGGCAACTTTCAAGTGAAGAGAGCAGGAGCGGGTCAGTCCACTCAAGTCGTTTTGGCAACAATCAAATCCAAAAGGAGATTGCTTTTCTGGAAAGGCTTTTGAGGAGCATGCTGGAAAGCCCTTCGTGGAAAGTGACGAGATTTCTCAGGGAGAGCAAGCGTATATTATTCTCCGGCGCTGCTGACGGTGAGCTCTTCGACGTTGACTGTATTTCCTGCACCGACAGCAGAGAACAAGAATCGCTGAGGCAGAAAGCCTATTTGCGGTACTTAAATGATCGAATAGCGAAAGTTGAGAAGAGCAGATCGTGGTTTTTGACTCAGCCACTTAGATGGAAAGCGAACTCGTCCAAACAGGAGAAACCAAAAGCACCTCCTGAGTCAACCGGGCGCAGCCAAAAACTTGCCAATCAGGCTCAACAGTCCCCTTCCATTTCCGAGCAATCCAGCTCGACGCCGCGCCTGCAATCGACTCGAAGCACTGCCAAAAGTGGCGACTATAGATATGAATTGGCGATTGCCACCATGTTCAAGAATGAAGCAAAATATTTGAGAGAATGGATTGAGTTTCACAAACTGCTCGGCGTTGAGCACTTTTATTTATTCAATAATCAAAGTACTGACGACTTTCTTTGCGTGCTTGCACCTTATGTAAAAGACGGAGTCGCGGATCTTTTGGAATGGCCGGGTCACTGCCAAGACCACAAGGAATTCCAGACGCTGCAGCGGTCCTGCTTTGAGCGCGCGGTCGCCATTGCTGCCGGACGGGCGAAATGGCTGGCGCTTATAGACACAGACGAGTTTATCGTGCCTGTGAGCGAGGACAATCTGCCTGCCTTCCTCAATAGATATGAAGAGTTTGGTGGTCTCTGTATCAACTGGCAAGGTTTTGGTTCTTCGCACTTAGACAGGCTGCCGGACAAAAGTTTGCTCATCGAGTCATTGCAGCGATGCGCTGCCTTAGACCATCCCTATAACCTTCACGTAAAGACCATCGTCCGACCGGAGCAAGTCGAAAGGATAAGCAACGTACATTATCCAGACCTGATTGCTGGCTCTTGTAAAGTAAACGCCGAAGGCATACCAATAGAGGGAGTATTTTCACCTTATGTGTCGTTCGAGAAGATTCGACTGAATCACTACTGGTCCAGAGACAAAGAACATCTTTATTCACTGAAGATTCCAAAAACTCGAGGGGTTGGGCGTCGCATGGATGATGAGATGGTTGCCCTGAGAGAGAGAGACTTCAATTTTAGAGAATCAGACGGGGCAATCGCCAGATTTGCAGCGCCGTTGAGAGCCCGGCTGGGCTTTGCCGAAAATGCATCGCCTTATGATTGCACCACTGCTTGCAAACGCTTGCCGGAGGAGTCCGCAGTGCCGGGAGTCAGGAGCGTCGGCGGCGATGAATGACAGGGCGCTGCCAGGCAGTGTTGTGGCGATAGTTCCGGCTGCAGGACTGGGCGATCGCTTGGGGATGGGTCCGAAAGCATTTCTCAAAATCGGCGGAAAAACTCTCATCAGTCACGTTGCCGAAATATTGCGCCCCTGCGTCAATCGCCTGATAATCGCTCTTCCTGATGCTTGCATGGGCATGGCCGAGGCGCACTTATCAGAGATAGCGGAAATCTATCCTGGCAGCAAGAGCAGACATGCCACAATCGAATCCATGCTGCCGCTTTGCCGTGAGGACATTGTGGTAGTTCACGATCTTTCCAGGCCATTTGCATCCAGAGATTTGCTCAGGCGTGTGATCGACGCGGCACAAAAGGAGGGCGCGGCTGTAACCTGCAGCGAGCTGCGCAATCCAGTCTCCAGATGCGCTCACGGATATGTAGTCGACGCTCTGCCGGCAACGGATTTACGGCAATGCCAGACACCTCTGGCGTTCGGTCGGGAAATACTGGAAAGTGCATATCAAATGGCAAGATCACGCCAAATAGAGACACCGACAACCTACGAGCTCATGCTCATGCTGGGAGTGCCTGTTGTGGCAGTAGAGGGCGAAGAATCCAATATAAAAGTGGCAACGCATTTTGAATGGGAAGTGGCCAATGCGTTGGACTGGAAGAGAATTCTTGGTCAAAAGCAATAAGCTGAGGCACATCTGTCCGCGCGCATCACGCTCAGCTATTTTTTCGGTGCGCTAAAAGTCTTTCAAGATTGCCTGCCACGCGCTTTGCGGATCTGCCATCGGTGAGATCGCCAAAAACTCTCGCGGCGTAATACTTACGCTTCTCACTATTTGCGTGGGGATCATTCAGACACCTCTCTAAAGCATTGATCAACTGCTCCAAACTAAAAACCTCAAGCCCCAGATCACGCCAGGTCCACTCCGGACCGGTCGGGTCATAGAATGACTTCTCATCAGTGCGCTTTGAGTTAGTGACCAGCACAATCGGCCGATCCAGTGCCAGGAAGTAGAACATCACGCTGGATGCATCCGATATCAACACGTCTACATGTTGAAAGTAAGAATAGATACTGGAATGGGTATCCTCCACGAGATAAACGCTGTCATGGCGAGCCTGCGCCTGGCGCCAGCAATCCATCCAGGCAGGATTGAGGGCCGGCGTCACCGGGTGAGGTTTGATGATCAGATTGATCCGGCCGAAATGCTCAAACAAGGCATCGATCCACCCGCAACCCAGAACCTCAAAAGAATTAAACATTTCGTTGTATGTCGGCGCATAGAGCAGGGTTTTGCGATCGAAAGAGAGTCCCGCCTGCATCAGCACCTTTTGTATCTGACCTGCAGGCGCGAATATTTCGTCTGCCGGTACAAAGCCGGTCACCCAAAAATCTTCTCTCGGACTCAGCCCACTGAGGAGACATTGCTCCTTTACCCACTCGCTGTTGACACAGGCAAAGTCGCAGCCCGACACAGATGGAGCAAAATTGTTCTTGCTGGCAAAGCCATGCCTGAGCCAGACCAGAGGAACTTCAGGAAGTGCTTCTCGAAATATCTCATATTGCCGTTCTGCCAGTACGATCGCCTTAGGCCTGCTGCGCACGATCAGTTCGGCATGAGACGTGAA
>JADZFV010000484.1 GCA_020854255.1 Candidatus Melainabacteria bacterium
AATACCGTCCTTGGCAGCGGCTTGTTCCGTCTCGGTAAAGCTACCGACCCGAATGCGCCTGTGCGTCTCACGTTCGGTACTGATATGGGTGGAGGAAACAGCTTCTCCATGTTAAACGTACTCAACCAGGCCTACAAAGTCGGCATGTGCAATAACACCATGCTTGATGGCAGCGTTGATCCAAAATGCCACAATGAGTCGGAAGCTGAGCGCAACAAACTCAATGCAATGCGCGCCTTTTATTCAGTCACTCTCGGCGGAGCACGAGGGCTCTATCTGGACGATAAGATCGGCAATTTCCAACCTGGCAAAGAAGCTGATTTTGTTGTCCTCGATTGGAACGGTGGACCTCTGGCGACCAGGTGGCACCAATCATTGATTTGTGGTGACAAAGCACCGCAAACCAAAGATCAGGCAGCTCAACTGCTCTTTGGCGTGATGGCTGTCGGCGATGATCGCGCGGTGGAAGAAACCTGGGTGGCAGGCAAACGCCTCTACAGAAAGGGAGCTGACGCTGCTGCGATCAAAGACGGATCTCTTTACGCCGAAGGCAAAGAGAAGAAAGAGGAGAAGAACAAATCACAATAGGCGGACAGGCTGGCAAAACAGTCTTGACTGCGCAAACAGCACTGCCAGTTAAGTAAGCTCGAGGAGCCGGACCGGAGCAGATGTTCCAGAAAGGCTCCTCGTTTTTTGAAGTTTTTGAGAAAATACCAATTTGATCCACGTTTTGAGAAATTGGGAGAGATGAAAAAAGTGAAACTACAATGAAAGCTGCCGTTATTTATCGCTTCGGTGGTCCTGAAGTATTTTAGCCGACGAAGTATCGACGCCAGTGGAGATTCGCTACCTCTTAAGTTTACCCAGCTCCTGACAGGGAAGGAATACGCTAAAACAGGTACCTTTTCCGGGTGCACTTTCAAAAGAAATAGTCCCGCCCAGTGTGTCAACGATTCGTTTGCAAAGAACCAGTCCCATGCCAACTTGAGGTGAATATGAATACGAGCCGCCACCTTGCCAGAACCTCTCCAGTATTTGAGTCTGATCGTCCAAGTTGATGCCCGGTCCATTGTCGGTTATCTGGACTGTAAGTCCATCCTTGGAATTTCGACAAGACACTTGGACTTTCCCGCTGCTGCTTGCTGCGCGCACTGCATTGTCCAGGAGATTTATGATCAGACGTTCGAGTGCTTCTCGATCGGACTGAAAATGCTTGATTTGAGAGTCTATTGACACCACAATCTCAGGCCCATTTGCCGGCAGCGGGATTAGTTGCTTTACTGCCTTATTTACCAAGTCTTCCAAATCGATCTCCTCTATATTGAGCTTATTGCTGCCGATTTTGTATCCGAGCACTTGCTTAAGCTTCTGAATGCGCAAGCGCTGTCCTTGATTGGCGGTACCCAATAAACGCAATGTTTCACGGATGTCTTGAGGAAGTCTGTTTTGCTCATCGGCAATCAAAAAGCCCAGCACTCTGTCCATTGCTACAACAGGAACAGTCAAGTCATGAGTCACTATCGCCAGCATGTCTTCGTGCTCTTGGCGCAGCATGTTACTGGCCTTTTCAGCTCTGATGATCTGGGCTAGCAGCAGGCTGCATACGTTTTTTTGCAGAGTCTCAGCAGCTTTCCGCTCGAAGGATGTCCAGGGCCGTGAGCGTCCCCGAACAATTTCGGTCCACATCTCAAACGATTTTCTTGGATGAAGAATATTGTGGTTTTCCACGATTTCGACTGGCTTATAAGGATTCCCGGCCCAGCAAATTTCTTCGGTCTGTTCGGGGCGAAACCACATTATCCAGAGGCGATTCAACGAAGAAATATTGATCGCTATCAAACCGCTTGCTTGACCTTCGACTCCTAGCCATTGTGGATAATCCAAAGTCAGCCTGCTAGAGCAAAACACCGGCTCCTGCACCGTATCGTTCAGCCAGGAATATATCTTTTGCAAAATTTCTTTATCAGGAGCAGTCCCTGCGACTTCAAGTATGCAGTCACCAACGATAGCAGCACCGCTGGCGTCGATTAGCGAAACCAGATCATGAATTCGCTGGCATAACGAGTCGGAGATATTGTTCGAGTTGGCTATTTTGACCATCATATTGTCATGTTTGCGCTGAAGCTCGAGTTGCGCTTTTGTGTTACTTTGCTCTTCGATTCTTTCAATTAAACTGGATGAAACCTTGCCGACCAGCTCGCATATGGCGCGTGTAGAAAAATTGACTACTCTGGCGCTTTTGTGGTGACAGGCGATCAATCCCCATAGCTCACCTCTGACAATCAAGGATATGGACATGGAGGCGGCAACGTCCATGTTAATCAGGTACTCTATGTGAACCGGCGATATGCTTCTAAGAACCGCGTGTGTCAAGTCCAATTGCTTTCCTGTAGATGGATTGACTGCTGGGCTTATAGGAATTGACACGGCAGCCGTATCAGCTATTACGCGTATCAGGTTCTTGGTATAAAGTTCTCTTGCCTGCGCAGGAATATCAGATGCGGGAAACCTGTGGTTGAGATAGGATGGCATAGATTCGACTTTTTGCTCAGCAACGACATTGCCATGCCATTCGCTATCAAATTTATAGATCAGCACTCGATCGAAGCCCGTCACTTGCCGAATTTCCGCGACTGTCGATTCTAACAAGTCAGTCATACTTGTAGGTGTAAAAAGCTTTGGAAGTCCAGCGGAAACCCATGTATTTAAGTCTACTGCCGCCTCAAAGTCAGAATTGATATCCTGCTCGATTTCAAGCACCAGGGCCCCTTCATGGCGGTGCAGCATTCCCTGCAGGCGTTTTTTCGATTTCTCAGCTATCATCGAGCAAGGAACTACACCCCAT
>JADZFV010000485.1 GCA_020854255.1 Candidatus Melainabacteria bacterium
AGTCTAGATGTGTTTTCCGTTCGAGGAAGTTTTGCGCGTTTACACATTCCTTTGCGCCGGCCGGCGAAATATACTTGCAATTACACAGGACCGCGTTACAGATAAAAACGGCAATCGTCGCCAATCCAAGGGATTTCCTGCCTGCCACGGCGTAGTCCACGAGATTGTTTCCGCCCCATCAGTTTTATTTCGCCTTCCTGGACGTATTACATTACCGCTCCCCAGCGGATCATCCTTTTCTCGCACGACGCCGCGTGCGTCATTACTTGCTGCGTAATTTCACAAAGGAGCTAACATGAGTTACCACGGACACAAAAACATCGAACAATCCTTGCCAATGGAAGGACATAGTCATAGAGCTGCACACGGCTCCACCTCTGAGGCATTTTCCAACGAGGTGTTTAGTGAGTTGTCTAAAGGACAGGCTCATATGTTCAAGAAGGGAATCGCTGGTTCGTCTGCGGAGGAATGTTTTGCCAGCGAGTTACAAGGCGGCGGACTTAAGAAAGGCGAATTCGGCATCGCCAACGCAGAAGAATTCGGCAAAGTCGGATGCGGTATTTCGGTTGGCAACGAACTGAAAAAAATGGGATTCGGCTCATCCAGTGAAGCTGAGATTGCAAAAGCAGGCGGCAAAGGAATGGCATGCGACATTATCGACAAGAAACATGCTGAGTTGAAGCACGGCTTCGGAGAATCATATGCTCAAAAGGCGCTTGAGAAAAACAACAACAGCGTAAACGCATGGGACTACGCCAAGGTCGGACTGGGCGCAGCGATGGGACCGGTGGGTTGGCCTATGATGATTGCGGCTGAAGCTCGTATTATTCGCGATGCACTTTCAAGCTCCAATTCTTATGCTGAAACTGGTTCAGGTGGATACCACAAAGAAATGATCCAGCGCCAAAAAATGTTGAAAAGCTGGAAGAGCAGTGACGAATGACTGAAAGTTTGAGATGCCTATAAAGCATCAATAATCGAAAGTTCTTGGCCCCCGCAAGGACCGCGCGCGACAACCAGCTGTCGAACGCGGTCTTCTGCTCTTGTTAATGCTTGCGCGCTCTTCTTGGCGGTAAGCATTAAAAAGTGGCGTCGCCAGAATGCTTTCTGGAGCGCCAGTTCATCTGCGTTTGGGAATCCTCGGTTCGCTCAAATGTTCGAGTTTCCATTGATATTCTCTGGCCGCTATCACGCCTCTGTTTTCCGGAGTGTTTGGTATCATCTTGCCGTCTAATCCGCGGATGTGTGTCGGTACGCCATCCGGACCCGGTGGGTGACACTTGTTGATCCGCTCTTGATCGTATTTCTTGATGATTTCGTACATCTTCGGCGAATCGATGGCCAGAGTGCGACGGTCAGCGGGCTTCTCCTTGCCGGTCTCTCCAATGCGGAAGCCGGAGAGCGCTTCTGCGTGCGTTTCGTAGGGGCTGTCATTGTACGAGCCTATTGGTGTCACTTTGGCGCGGTCGCGCATTTGGTCGTTGTTCAGCCTGTGTTTTTTATCTGCAGGTTGGCGACCACCAGCCCATCTCCATTCTTCCTTGTTTTCATCGAAGCGCCACAAACCGCCTTCCTTGTCCTTAAGAACCCCTGTTTGATGCCTCTCACTCCATTGCCAGCCCAGATCGCCGGCGAGCTTTCTGGCTTCGGGGGTGGCCTTCGGTCCGACCAAATCTTCCCAGCCCAGGTTTCGCCTCTGTTCGTGATGCCCGAGTTCGTGATAGAGAGTTCCTTCCAATCCGTTGAAACCTTTAAGCTCCTGGCGCGCTCTCGGTAAGAGCACCAGGTCTCCGTTCTGTACGTCTTGTCGCGCAGCCTTGCTGTGGCATGCGCAACCATCATGCTGCTTGCCTGCGCTGGGTCCATCATAAGTAGCAAATTCACTGCGATCGTTTTCATCGGGGCGAATGAACCAGAGCTTCATTCCTTGATAGTTTTCGTGTTGAGTATTCGTCAACGTTTCCTTAAGAACGCTAAGCTCTGCTTCTGTAGGAACGCCTGCATACAACGTTGCTTCCTTTGGTTTGCCGGGTTCTCTGTCGTCGTTTTGCACCTGTTCGCCGGGTCTTGCGAATCTAACTCCAAACTGCCTGGAGATTTCTTCTTGCATCTTATTGATGCGCTCAAGCTGCGGAGTCTGCGCTACTACAGCATCGCCCTTTTCGCTCTTGAAGCGGAATTGTCCGAATTCAGTAAGTGCGACTCTGCCGCTTTTTGTCTCGCCGGTTTTTGTGTTTGTCCAATTCTTGCCGTCTCCGGTCCACTCTCCGCTCTTGTCGGTAAAGCCTGTGGGGGCGCCTGCTTTGTCGCGAGTGACCGAGAACTGCTCTCCGGCCGCATTAGTAATGGTGCGCGTCACTTTTCCATCGGGTGAGAATGTGGACTTCAAGCCATAGTCATCGTTGCTGTAGGAATAGTTGCCTTTTTCGTCAATGGATACTTCCCCGCGGCGCACGCGTAAATTCGGAGCGCCCGTTTTCCATGTCTTGCCGCCGTCTTCAGATTTCCATTCGCCCAGGTGATCGCGAACGAAATTGGGTTTTCCATCCATTCCATAGCGAATTTCGACTTCTGTGCCTCTGTTGGCGCCCGTGCCGGTTATCCTTGTTCGCTCGATTTTGCTAATGCCTTCCGGCAATGCTTGCGGACGTCGCGCGGCGCTGACATCTGTGGGCGCCACCAGAGCATCACCAGGAAATGCCTTTGTTTGCGCCGGCAGTGCCCGGTCGCCATATTGGTTTTGCCGGTTGCGCGGATTCAACAGTCCGGTCAAATCCGTTCCACTAAATGCAAGATCGAATTTGCCGAAAACCTCAGGCATGCTGGTCAGGGCGGCATTACGTGTAAACTCGCCTAACAACCTCAGTGTGTCTTGCGGTTCGCCGGCTGTAAGTCCGATTCTACTTGCGAAGTCGGAGCCGGGAGCAGGAGTTGTCTCGGCTTTTACATCGGTTGTTTTGGTATTATATTCGAGGTCGGCAACAGCATGTTGCTGACGCGCGACCGGTTGTACCGGAGCATCTGCTGCAGTCATGGCACTACTTTTAATCACTGAGACCGGGAAGAGGCGGCCGGGGAAAGGATGGATGGGGAAGAGATGGTAATTGAAGCTTCTATTGTAGCCAGTCAGCGTGAAGTGATCGTGAACGCCCTGCGGCGGGCACCAGTGTGGGCTCAGCGTCTTTGGGGACCTCAGCTACCATGAATCGCCAGTCCGGGACCAATCACGTTTTTCAAATCATCAAGCGCTGGCTTGCTCACCTTGGTTTCGATAACCCATAGGTTTTTCAACGGAAGTTTTTTCAAGAATTGAAGCCCTCTGTCTGTGACATTTGTTCGCTTTATAGATAAGTGTTCAAGGTTGGGAAATTTCGCTGCAATGTCGCGCATGGTTTGATCGTTGGCAGCCGTGTGATTGAGCATTAACAGATCCACTTTCTTCATAACCGGGAGGCGTTCGAAAGCGCGCGGACTGATGATTGTGGCGTTGACATCCAGAGTATCGAGATTTTTGAATTTGGCGCAAGCTGCAACAACATCGTCCGTAGCTTCCACCCCTTGCATTGCGATGTGAGTAAGTAAGTCGCCGTCGAGATTGTTAATCATCTCGAGTAATTCCTTCGGCTTCAAATGACGATTTTGATTGCACGAAAATTGATTCAGTTGTTTGCCTAGTCCTCTCGTCAGTTCAATAAATCCAGGACCTGTAACATTTGATCTGTTCAATGAAAGTTCTTTGAGATGTGGCTCTTTGATCATGATCGGTACGATGGCGTCAGTAAGCCCTCGTCCGTCTTTGATGTTCAGCCTTGGAGGGTCCTTAGCGCGCAGAAATTCCGCCATTACGTTGTCCGGTCCTTGACTCTTAAGAGTTTCAAGGGCCTGATGCGATTGCCAGGCCCACCAGGTCGTAATGCCTGCGATTAGCGCACTTATTGTCGTGACAATGAGAATAGGCAAATGGCGGTTTGATTCTTGTGTTTTACGGAAAATATTCATATGTGTTGCCAGTCGTCTAAATATACCGGCTTGCGGCCTGAGGGCGGCTTCCTTGAGCGCGGCAGC
>JADZFV010000486.1 GCA_020854255.1 Candidatus Melainabacteria bacterium
TTCTCAGATATGGTTCCGGTTTTTTTGTATCTCCGGCTACCGCTTTTTTGCTCGCCCGCGTGAAATACAATTCGAGCCGATCGGCACTCAAGCAGGGAGCGTATTCCAGAGCGTCCGTGTTCAGTTTGGATAAAACGCGTTGACTTTGCGGATTAAGCGAAAACTTTCCGCTCGGTTGTGAAGACTATATGTTTCACATTACTCATTAGGCTTGGGAGATGTTTGTTTGATTCTCTAAGAGCATCTGCCAAACTCAAATTTTTTGCGAATCTAAAACCCCACAAATAACTTATCCAGTAAATTGGCGCGCGGCTGCAATCGCTTATATCGGGTGGCAGCTTTGCCAAGCTGAAGGCGCTTGTCGATTTGCTGGCCGCCAAAACCGGTGGTGCCACAGGCGGTATCACTGACGCTCCGGCAGCCCTCAAGAAGATTTTCGATCTGGCCCATCTCTCCACGATGGGGGACCTCGTCATGCGCGTGTCCAAGTCGATCATCTTTCTGCGCAGCACCATCAAGAGCACGCCGGTTGTCGCCGATCCGCTCAAGGACGTGCTCGTCTCCATCCGTGCCTTGCGTGCCGTCAAGACGGCCGCCGACATGGAGCGTTGCGTGCGTGACCTGGAAAAGAAACTCAAGACCGTCAAGACTCTGATCGGGCAAGACGGCGGCATACTTCACTGGCTGAAAGACAGCATCATCGCGGGGCTGGCCAACATGATTGCCGGGGGATTCAACTTCTCGGGCGACTTGGTCACCGGTGTTGCCATCGACTCGATCGATGCGCAACTGTCGGTGCTCGAGCTGATTTTGTCTTATGTCCTGGAATGACAGGCGACAACAGGAGCGCCTAAGAGCGTAAGCGGAACGCGCATGGAAAGCCTGGAGAGGGGCAACCCACTTCAGGTTTTTCTGTTTGAAATATAAATACGATAAAAAATAGTAAGAATTGCCAAAAAGTGAAAGACGAGAGGTGGAGCGGTTTTCAGCGCTCTTCCCCCTCGTCTTCACCCCGCCATCGAGATCAGTGGCCGAAGTTGAAACCGACCAGGATTGTCTCCTTCTTTTCGTCGTCTTCTACGACCCTGATCTCGACGTCCTCGCTGCCGCAGCAACCGCCGCCGGCCCGATTCGTGTAGGCGGCGACCTGCTTGGTCCGGCTCTTGACCGCGACGCGCAGGTTGTCCACGTACTGGTACTCGCCGAGGTCGCCCTTGAGGTAAGTGCTCGTGAGGTAGATGAGCACGGCGTTCAGTTGCTTGTTGGTCAAGCTCAAGTCGATCAGGTAGTCCTTGTCCGTGTCGCTCATCTCTTTGATGTTCGCAAGGACACGGAGCTGCTCGGCATGGCGGCGTGCGCGCACCTCACTGCTCGTCCAGTTCAGGCAGCGCAAGGCGGAGTTGGCGATGTCCTTCTTGTCGCTCACGCGCGAGAAGAGCCTGTACGCCCGCTTCCACAATGGCTTGGCCTCTTCGTAGCGTTCCAGCTGGTTGAGGCAAGTGGCCGTGTCGCGCAGAGCAAACGCGGTGTTCACCGAGTCGCCGTGCCTGGCAACGTTGGCAGCAAGCACCGTCTGGAAAAGCGGCAGCGCTTGCTCGAAGAGCTTCTGGCTAGCCAGGGCACGCGCTGCCTGGTGGAAGCAGAAGCTGGTCGTGGTGTGGTTTGCTCCCCGGAGAGTCTGCGAGGAGGTTGCGGCCGCCATCCAGTGTTTGTACGCGGTGGCGTGGTCGCCAAGAGCCTTGTGGGCGCGCGCCAGCGACTGGTGGATGTGCTCGACTGCGCGGTCCACGTAGCCGTTGATGGCTTGTGTCTGGCGCAGGGCCGCCTCGAGAAGCGCAATCGCTTCTTCGTGGTTGCCTATCTCGACAAGCGACTTGCCGACATTGTTCTGGCAGAAACGCGTGGCTTCATGGGTGTGGCCCAGAAGTTCACGGCTGCGCTCGGCAGCCGCGCGCCACTTCATGTGAGCGTCACGCTTTTTGCCGGCCGAATGCGCCTTGGCGATTTCGATCAGCTTGTCCACTTCGGCACGCGCCGGGTTAAACGAAGTCATGCGTGTTACATCCTCTGTTGGGGAAACGATGACCAGCAGAGAGGCGCTTACGGCGCCTGTCCCTGCTGGTTGTCTTCGCGTTGTCTTCACAGAGACATCTCGTCACAGCTAAGGGCCATGACGGAGGTATTCACTTCGAGAGGCTGGCAACGACTACTTGGTCGCGCTCGTGCCGCGTCCGCCGAAGAAGGCGACCAGCATCACCACCATGAAGGTAGCGACGGCGCCGATGAAGCCGATTACGGCGGAGCCGTAAACCAGGCTGAGGATGAAGGTCATGACCGTGGCCAGGACGATCAGACCGGCAGCCTGGCTGACGGCGGAGAGCAAAACGAAGAGTCCGATGCTCTGGTAAGCCGCAAGCAGAGTCGCCAGCCCCAGAACAATGAGGACGAACGTCTTGCCGAAAGCCTTCAGAGCCTTGTCGCCGTCCGCAGTCGGAGTCGGCGTGCCGCCTGTATTCGGGTCATTCTTCCGGCCGCCGCGCACGACGGCCAGACCCAGCAAGCCGAACACCGAAGCCACCGCCAGGATGAAAAAGTGCACGATCGTGGAGAAGATCGTGCCCGCGATCAGGTAGGCGATGCTGAACGCGGCGATGGCGCCCGGCTGATCGGTGAGACCGTTGCCGCCGATGTAGGCGACCAAGGACGCGGTCGAGGTGGACAGCATGCCGATGGCGAAGGCGACCAGGAGAAGGCGAATGCCATACCAGCGGAAGAAGTTGGAGTTGTTCATGTGCGACCTTTTGTGCGAAGAACATCTTCGCGTTTTGGATGTGGAATGATTGAGCCCGCAGAGCTGCGGACCCGTCAGTCTGAACAGCACCAATCGTGGTGCGGGGCTTGCGCAAGAAGGAGAGCCGGAGCGAGAGTCCTTCGTTTTACCGATAGACTTCGCCCCGGCTCAGTTGCCCAACCGAAGGTCAGGTTGCTTCGTCTTACTTCTTCTCGACCGGAACCACCGCCTTGGCTGGCAGCGGACCGTCCAGACGCTCGACCTTGAGACCGCTCACGGCCAGCTCGTTGCCGCCGACCTCGAGATAGGTGATGACGATGTTGTCGCCCTCACGCACCATCGCGATCTTGGCATAGCTGTCGCGCGAAACGCTGAAGATACGAGGGTCGCCTTCCACCTGGATGATCCAGGTGTTGGGCTGCTGCATCGTGCCTGGGATGACGCCAAAGCCTATCACCTTGCCGGTGATCTCCTTGGCCTCGCTGCCGCGCGAGATGTGGCCATTGCCGGACCGCTGGCGAGCCAGCTGTGACCGGTACTGACCGAGAGCCAGTCCCATGTTCGGCGCGAACACCACTTCCGAGGCGTTCTGACCGTGGGCATGCAGGAGAGCGATGCCCGCGAAGCCCTTCATCGAGCCCTGCGGGTTGGTGACCACAGCCACCCAGGTGAGTTCACCGTAGATGCTGTAGAGCTGGACCTGATCGACCGAGAGGTTCTTGCCCAGGAAGACAGGCGCATGCGCGATCGTCTCCTTCACCGTCTCGCCTTCGTTGAAACCACGCACGCCCGGGAAGAA
>JADZFV010000487.1 GCA_020854255.1 Candidatus Melainabacteria bacterium
ACACGCGCGGATAGTCAAATGCCAGCGCCCAAATAAGCTCTTCTTTCATAAACGCCTCCGAGAATCTGTTCGCTCAACCAGTCCCTTCCTTACGCTGCAAATGGAGGTGCTGAGTCGATCTGAGAATTAAGGGTCAGTGGGGTCCGGAACATAACTCCTGCCGGTATTTTTGGTCTCTTCGATGGGTCCGGAATCTGCCGGTTGCGAGCTCGCTACGCACCGGACCTGGGGGGGTCTAGCCATCCTAGAGCGATTCGGCGCCCCTCAAAAGGTGCAATTGCACAGACTTGCCAATCCACCCATTAACCTCATGGATGGGTAGCTGCAATCACACTATTGGGGTGAAACAATCCCTCCTCAGGAGAATGCGGATTTCTAGATCGTCGGCGAGAATGAGGAGTGTGGATTCATCTAACAATACAAAAGCAGCCCGAATCGCGAGCCGGGGGTTTTACTTTGTCTTCATACAATCCTGCCAGCCAAAACAGCCAGCCGGTTCTTCTCTTCGAGCTGGGTGGGCACAAGTATTCGCTGCCCTTTCACGTGGTAGACGAGATTCTTCCGGCTGTGGAGCTTCTTCCAGTGCCCGGCTCGCACTACGCCATGGAAGGGCTGCTCGATGTGCGCGGCGAAGTCATCCCCGTGCTGGCGCTCAGCACAATGCTCAACCTCGCCCCTCGCCCGATCAGCTATACAGATCACCTGATAGTTCTAAATTTCGTTACGGAGAGATTTGCAATCCGCGTTGACCGCGCCTGTGAACTGGCAAATCTGTCCGAGCAAAATTCGCAATCGAGCGCAAAAATTCCATTATGCGGTTCCCTGGTCGCGCGCATAGACCGCTACAACGGCGACAGAGTGACCGCCCTGGATTCGGAGGGTCTGAGTCGGATGCTCACAAATGTCGCTTCCAGAGAGACTGTCACTCAATCACAAGGGAATTAGGTCGTGCAATTGCAGGTTCTAAAAAAAGATGAATTGAATTCACTCAAGGATTTGATTTCGGGATTCACCGGATTTACTTTCAACGCCAGCAGAGAGTACTCACTTATTCAAGCGATGTCCTCATTTTCAAAAGAGCACAATTGCTCCACGCCGCACCAGTTTGAACGCCTGCTGAGATCGAACGATGAGCTGATGAGGAGATTCACAGAATGTCTCCTTGTGCACGAAACGTATTTCTTCAGAGAGAAGGAATCGCTGGAACAGCTGATCACACTCTTGCAAAGGAATAGACTGGCAGAAGGGACTTGCGATCAACCAGCACTCATTTGGAGCGCCGGATGCTCCACCGGTGAAGAACCATATTCTCTGGCGCTTTTGCTGCTGGACAGTTCGTTCAAGTCCAATTTCACAATCGTCGCATCCGACATCAGTCAACAAGCGCTCAATCAAGCGAGTTTGGCACAATACTCCGAATGGTCGATGCGCAGCCTCAGCGCTGAGAAACGAGCAAAGTACTTTGAGAAAGGACTGAAAACCTATCGCCTGAAGGACGAAACCGCAAGGCAAAGAGTCACTTTTGTAAATGCAAACCTCACGGAAGAAAACCAGCTCTCCAGTGAATGGTCGGCACTCGATGCCATAATCTGCAGAAATGTTCTCATCTACTTCGAGCAAAACGTAATCGCGAAGGTGGCGCAGACTTTTTTCAATCAATTGAAGCCTGGCGGAATCCTATTGACTGGAGCTTCCGATCCACCGCTTGTCGGCTATACCAATTTCGAAGTGGAATATACAAAAACAGGCATCGTCTACAGAAAGCCGGCAGAAAGAACTTTCGCGAGCGGCGCCAGAAAATCGCAAAGCGCGCCGGCGGCATCCAGTCGAAAGTCACTTAGCAAGCCTATAGCAGCAAGTCGTAAGTCTGCAAGTGCACGGGCCTCGCAAGCTCATCTTCACGTCGTGAAAGAAACAGAAAAAAACACTACTATTGTCGAGAAAGCTACCAAACTATACACTGCCGGACATTGGAGTGAAGTGGTTTCTCTTCTGGCACCTCAGCCGGCAACATCGCGCAGCCTGCTCATACGTTCACTGCTCAACCTCGGTCGCATAGAAGAAGCAACGCTCCTTGCCGAAGCTGCATGTAAGACTGAGTCACTGGATGCCACAAATCATCTCTTGCTGGCGCTCGTGCTGATGTCGCAGCAACGCCAGAAAGATGCGGCAGCAATAATCAAGAAAGCGATTTTTCTCGATAGAAATTATATCGTCGGGCACTTTTTGCTGGGAATTTCTTCATTCTGCGCGCGAGATCGCGAACAAGCAGCGAAATCCATGAAAAATGCGCAATCACTGCTCAAAGCTCTTCCGCACGATGCGACCATTCCACTGGCTGAAGATGATACGCGAGATCAATTTGCCGCCAATGTCCAGCGTTATCTTTCAATTATCGAGCAACAGTAACGAGTGAAAAAATGACCAACTCCGACAAAAATGGCTCAACCACCCTCTCTCCGCAACCGGCGGAGCCGGACCTCGATGATGCCTTCAAACTGAGCCCGGCGCGCGCGGAAAAGCTAATGCGAGAGCGCGCGTTTAAACTCGCCAGCGTGAGCGCCAACGAACAAAAGATTTTCGATATGGAACTGGTTTCCTTCGCTTTGTCCGCGGAAACCTACGCTATCGAAACTTGCAACATCAGAGAAATCGCGGCACTTCACTCGATCTCTCGAGTACCAGGCGCACCCGATTTCATTGCCGGCGTCATCAATTTGCACGGACAAATCGTAGCGCTTGTCGATCTGAAGAAGGTCTTCGGACTGCAAAGCACGGAGTGGAGTGCAGAGGCGAAGGTACTCATACTCGGAACCGAGCGCACTGAATTCGGCATCGTCGCCGACTCGGTCGACACGGTTCTCAAAATACAAAGTTCGGATTTGCGCGAACCGCCTGATACCATCACAGGCGCGGGACGCGATCATTTGCTCGGCGTTACCCTGGAAGCGCTGATCGTTCTCGATGGAAAAGCAATGATTCAAGACAAGCGGCTATTCGTCAACCAAACGAATGACTCGCTGCATTCAGTGTAAATATACGGGAGGGATTATGGCAAAAGGAAATGTAGCGCAAAAGCCCAGTCAAAACGGGACAGACGAATTCACTGCTTCCACGCTCGACGATCGGATCTTCCGGCAATTGGTTGATTCGATCAGAGACTACGAAATCATCTTGCTGGACACAGGCGGCCAGGTTATGAGTTGGAACGAAGGCGCACGGTGTCTCAAAGGTTACAGCGAAGAAGAAATCCTTGGTCGCCACTTCAGCTGCTTTTATACGCAGGACGATATCGCCCAGGGCAAACCGGAGATGGAGCTGAAAATGGCTCTCGCCAGCGGCAGAATTGAGGATCTCGGCTGGCGAGTAAGAAAGGATGGGTCACGCTTTTGGGCAAATATGATTTTGCAGCCGATCCGGGATCAGGAAGGGAATTTGGTAGGCTACGCAAAGATGGCGCGCGACATGACGGAGAGAAAGGCCGCCGATGATGCACTGGTTGAGAGTGACGAAAGATTTCGCGCCTTGATTGCCGCCATTGAGAACTATGCAATCATCCTGCTTGATATTTACGGCAAAGTTGTTACCTGGAATGACGGCGCCGAGCAGCTGAAGGGGTTCAAAGCAGAAGAAATCATCGGACAATCACTGAGTAGATTTTATCTTGACGAGGACGTCCAGGCTGGTTTGCCGACCGAACACTTGAAAATGGCCGCCTCCAGAGGAAGGGTGGAAGTGTCAGGGCTGAGAAAAAAAAGCAACGGCAGCACCTTTCTTGCCAAAGTAATACTCACTTCCATGCGTGACGAAGCTGGCAAACTCAAGGGTTTTACAAAATTCACCCAGGACATTACTGAAAAAGATCGCATTGAAAATACGATCGGACAGACTGTTTCCAAACTGGCGGCCCTGAGCAGCCAGATGGCGGCAGTGGCTTCCGAACAATTAGCGGGGATTCAAATACAGGCATCGAGTATCTCCGAAACCGCAAGCGCAACGGACGAAATTAGTCAAACCATTGCTCAGACAGCCGACCGCTCCAAAGAAGTAGCGGAAATCACCGGCGTCACCGTGAAGATAAGCAAAGATGGCTGTGATGCGGTAAAAAATGCTATCGGTTCAATGGAAAAAGTGCAAGAGGAAGTCGAATCGATAGCTTCGAATATTCTCGCCCTTGCCGAACAGGCTAAAGATATCGGAGAAATCATCACAACGGTAAATGAAATTGCCGAGCAAACAAACCTGCTCGCGCTCAATGCCGCAATCGAGGCAGCCAGAGCAGGAGAGCACGGAAGAGGATTTTCCGTTGTAGCAAGCGAAATCAAGGCGCTTGCCGATCAGTCCAAGAAGTCCACACATCAGGTGCGTCAGATTCTCAGCGACATTCAAAAGGCAACCAATCGAGCAGTGATGTCAACGGAAGAAGGCACGCGCAGTGCAAAATCCGCTGTGAAAATTGTAAGCCAGGCAGGTGAAACAATCACCTCGCTTGGAGAAGCAATTGAAAAAGCATCACAAGTAGCTATCCAGATAGCCGCCGCTACCGGACAGCAGGTCATCGGCATGAATCAAATACAACAAGCAATAGGCAGCATCGACGAAGTCACCCGCAGCTATCTTGAATCAAATCGGCAGACGGAACAGTCGACACAAGAGCTGAGCACGCTTGCCACTGACTTGCGCTCCCTGGTGAAATCGGAACATGACTAAATTCAATAGAGACGAGTTGATCCAAAAGCTGATGGGAACTTTTCTGGATGAGCTGGACGAGCATGTGCTCACACTCAATGATGGCTTGCTCATGCTGGAAAAGTCGACACCAAATACGCCCGAATATCAGCAGCAAATGCGCTCGCTATTCCGGGCCGCTCACAGCCTCAAGGGAGCCGCACGCTCTGTCGATGCGCAAGCGATTGAAAGCGTTTGCCATGAGATGGAGGAATTTCTCAGTCTGTTGAAAACGACAGGTACAAAGCCGGGAGCCGAGGGTTTTCAGATTCTCTTTTCGGCGACCGATTCAGTCAAGCAGATGGGAGCAAAACTGAGAAAGAAGCAAAATGTCGACGCATCCAGCATTCAAGAGCTTTTGGAAAAACTGAGACAAGCGACAACCAGTCTAAGTTCTTTAGAGCCTACAGACAAAATGGAAAAGCTTGGAGGCTCTATTAAAAACGAAAGCCTGCAAACAATGGGGTCCCAAGCAGCACTCATCAAGCAAGAACCGCAACGACAGGAGGTAAAACAAGACGAGGTAAAACAACCGGAAGCGAAACAGCTGGAGTCTAAGCAACTGGCAGCAAAACAGCTGGAGCCTTCCGCAGAACCCAAAGTTTCGCAACCAGAAACCGACGAGCCCACGGCGGAAATAAACGAGCCCCTGTCGACAGGAGGCAATGAGGCACAAAGTATTCGTGTTTCTTCTGAGCGCCTGGACCAATTGCTCGCTCTCAGCAGCGAATTGCTCACTTCGTATCGCCGCACAGAGACCTGGCAGCTCTCTGTTGAAGAACTTTCGGAGCGCCTGCGCAACCGCCTCACGGAATGGCAACCGATCGAAAAACAGTTGCGCATGTTCATTGAGGAAGGGCTCGACTCCACGAAACGGAGCTCTGCCTCCCTGCACACTGCAGAGCAGAAGTCGCAGCTCAAGCGCATCAGCACTAATATGGGTCAGCGCTTGCTCGCGGCACCAACCGCCAACACAAAATCCCTGAAGGAAATGGTGCGAGAAGTCGATCGCTTTCTATCGACAATGAAAGCAGAGATTCGCACAATTGGTGAAACCGCCAGACTGGTGGATGAGGAAATTCGCGGACTGCGCATGCGCCCTTTCTCAGATGCATGCCTGGGCCTCCAGCTGGCAGTCCGCCAACTTTCCATATCGACTGGCAAAAGTGTTGATCTGGAAATCGCAGGCGGTGACACCGAACTGGATCGCTCAGTTTTGGAAAATCTCAGAGACCCGCTGCTGCATATCATACGCAACGCCGTACAGCACGGAATCGAATTTCCGCAACAAAGAAAAGCATCCGGAAAACCGGAAGAAGCCGCGATAAAAGTCTCCGCATCCCTGCACGGGCAGCATGTCCAGATTGAAGTCCGAGATGACGGACAAGGCATCAATGAAGAGGCGGTCAAAGCACGGGCACGTAAAAATGGTCTCGCCGAGCCGCAAACGAAAGAGGAAGTGGCAGCCCTGCTGTTTACACCATGGTTTTCGACCTCTGCAAGCGTAGATCATGTTTCCGGAAGAGGCGTTGGTCTGGATGTCGTGGCAAGCCAGGTCGCTGGTCTGCAAGGCGATGTTTCTCTGTCCTACAAGGAAGGAAAAGGAACCTGTTTTACCCTTACTGTTCCTCTCACTCTTACAAAAATTCGAGTGCTGCTCGTCAAAGCGGGAGGGCAAACACTGGCTTTGCCGTCAGCGAGCATTCAAAGGTTGCTTCGCATTCAGCTGTCAGAGTTGCAATCGGTCCAGGGGGGACAGGTCTTTGGCTTCGATGGCAGCCTGATCTCAGTTTGCAGTTTGAGTGACGTGCTAAAACTTGCCCCTCTATCAAATGCCGCTCACGAAACGCGCGTGCCGGCAGTGGTACTGGTGCAGGGCGCCGCGAAAAGAGCATTTCTCGTTGACGAGTTGATTGGTGAGCAGGAAGTGGTCGTGACAAATCTTGGAGCTCGACTGCAACGACTGCGAAATGTTTCCGGCGCCACCATTCTCGCCAGCGGAGAAATCGCGCTCATTCTCAATACCGTTGAATTGATGAAACGCCATCAGAGCAGCGGCTCTGCCCACCGTCAAACGCAACAGCAATCTATGGCGACGCGACAAAAACGTCTGATCGTTTGTGACGACTCACCAACCACCAGAATTCTGGAAACCAGCATTCTTCAATCGGCGGGATACGACGTCACTGCCGTGGCAGACGGACAGGATGCCTGGGAATTGCTGCAATCTCAAGGAGCCGATTTGATCGTCTCCGACGTTGAAATGCCGGTTATGGATGGATTTTCGCTGGCGCGCACGATTCGCGCTTCGGACAAATGGAAAAATCTGCCGGTTATTCTCGTCACTGGTCTTGCCAAAGAGTCCGATCGAGAAAACGGCTTATTAGCCGGTGCAAACGCTTATGTCGTGAAGAGCGAGTTCGATCAAAGTGAACTCATCGAAGCAATCGAGCAATTCGTATAGGAAAGAATACACATGATCAAAGTGCTCATTGCTGACGACTCACCGACATGCAGAATTCTTATGAGAAAACTCCTCAGTCAACACGAAGACATTCAAATCGTCGCAGAAGCGAAAGATGGCGCCGAGGCCGTTTCACTGACCGCACGTCTTAGACCCGATATCGTCGTTATGGACTTAGTTATGCCAGGGCTAGACGGCATTCTTGCCACTGCAGAGATTATGGCGACAACTCCCACACCCATAGTAATCGTATCTTCCACCCAGAGCATTCACGAAGCGTCCACAGCGATGAAAGCTCTTACGGCTGGTGCACTGAGTCTGATCGACAAACCAGCAATGTCTCCAGATCCAGCTATCTTTTCAGAAGCAGTTTCGGAATTTTCACGCACTATTCGCCTTATGTCCGCGGTAAAGGTAGTCAGGCATAACAGGAAAGCAAACGAAAGCGGACTGGGAGTCGCAATAACCAAAGCGGGAGCAGGAAGGTTCTCATATCGCAGCGACAGTAACCAGACAC
>JADZFV010000488.1 GCA_020854255.1 Candidatus Melainabacteria bacterium
ACATGACATACATGCGCGCCCGGCCGGAATAACCGATCGTGTCGCGCAAAGCCAGGCGCAAGAATGCGGAGCTGCGCTCCTTGCCGATTTTCTCTGTAATTTTTCTCAAAAGGTTCTGGAAGTTGGAGAGTGGCGTATTGACGTCGGATTCGGGCACGTTAATCAATTCAAAGTGCAGGAGCAAATCGACGGCCCGACAGGCATCAGCACAGACCATATCGCCGATACTTTGAATGAGCTGATGCAAAGGTGTAAGTCCATCGCAGACTTTCCAAATTTTGTTCATATAAGCCAGTTCGCGATTGGAAATCGGCTGCTCTTCTTTGGGATCGATCAGGTTGTCGACAGGTCCCTTAAGCAGATCCTTCTGATCGGGTCTTTGCTCCAATACCGAGTTCAATCCCTTGGGAAGCTTGGCTATGACCACGTCTGCGTGGTCGCGCGCCAGCGCGGCGTCAAGCAACAGTTTGTCCAACACTTTAGATAATTTACACGAATCCTTAGCCAGATCGGGCGGCGGCTGACGTTTGATAAAAACGAAAATGCCGTCTTTCCACGCCGAGCAAAACTCCACGATCGCTTTGTTTCCTTCAATTTTGCCAACCTTAGCGTGGGTGATTTTGCCCATTTCATAGTGTGCTTTGAAAGCCAGGTCCCGATATTCAACGGAAAGCACTCCAGTGTCGCGGTTTTGCGAGATGTTCTGCAAGAGGTTGGAAGCTTCCGTATTGCCCAGGTGTCCGACCAGGGCTTGCACTTGAGTGTCGTCCGATGAGCGTTTCAAGACCTTCTTCATATCTTCCGAGTCGGTCTTTTGTCCATAGAAAGACTGGTCTTGCATGGCCACCGCCAGCTGCCTGCCGCTAATGAAACCCCTTTTCACAGCCAGCGCGCCGATATTAATGCGCTCTCGCGCCGGCATCGCTTGAATTTCAGCGACCAGATCACCAACCTGCTCCGGACTCATCAGTTTTGCGGCCACGAGATAATCTTGTAAGCCAAACGGGGTTTTGTTTTTGAAGCAATTGACCAGAAATGGTATTTTGGCAAACAGCGGGTAAATCGCCTTCGCCTGCTCCAGAGAGCGCAGCTCATCCATCAAGTCGCCGATGCTCAAGCGGTCTTGGTCGACGAGGCGATGGCAAAGAGCGCTCAGTTGGGAATAACTGTCGACCGCACACAAAACCATATTTCTGCGCTTACTGCCATCCAATCCGGCTTTCAACTTGATGCCCAGGCTGGTCAAAACAGGCACAGCGGTCATCAAAACTTGCTGGGAAAGGTCGGTACTTTCCTCGATGAGCTCGCTGGAGCGACCGAGAGCGTGTTTTATATGGCTGGCCAGAGATGGCGAATGGTCGAACAATTCGGCATGGCTTTCGAAGATGTGCAGGCTCAAAATGCCGGTCAAAGAATCGCGCACGATGGCGACGGCTTTGTCCAGCTTCAAGAAAACCATGGCGCCTCGCATCTGCAGGAGGTTTTTGGCAATCTGAGCCGCCTCGATAATTACCTCAGCAGTAAAAAGAAAACCGCACTGAGTGACGTCAATGAGAATAGAATCAAACAAATGCTTGCCGTCCAAAAGTCCCTGCAACTCGGAAAGCAGGTCTGGTCCGAACTTCAGAACCAGTGTGTTCTCCTGCAATTCGGCAGGCGCAAGCTGCTCTGTAACGACGTCGGGCACCTCAAGCACAGGCAAAATCCTCGGGTTTGTCTTCTTTTAGGTTCTTACCACTTTTATTGAAATAAAATCCGGCAGATAACAATCGGCCTGTGCAAGCGACACCACTCGAACGCTAAACTATTTTTGTTACCGGGTCGGAAAAAATACCGCTGAAAGCAGTTAAGTCTTCTTTTGAACAGTTTTTGCCATGCTCCTCATCGAGGAGCGCTGCCGGTGCTGCAAAATTGCTTGCGCTCGCTTTTTTGATTGCCTCAGGGTTTTTCCGCCTGGAGGCCCAAGCCGGTCAGGTAACTTCGGCTCCTAAAAAGGCGATACTGCCGCCCGCGGGGAAAAAGGCACAAGAGCCTCCGGAAGTTTCGCCTTCACCGATGCCGATTCCTATGCCGAAAGAGAAGCTCGAGTCCGATGAGGAATTGAGCAAAAATGCACCGGTCAAGGATTCCGAGCAAACAGTTCGTCAATTGTTCTCAGAGGGCGTAGAGCTGCTCAAGAAAAACCGCGCCTACGAAGCGCGCGAATGCCTGGAGAAAGCAGCTTATCTGGCGCCGCGCTCGGCAGGAATTCATTGCAATTTGGGGCTGGCTTATCAGAATTCCGGCAATATCAATAAAGCCATAGGCGAGTTCGAAACCGCTCTCAAGCTCAGCACCGCCATGCCCGAAGCCACGCTCAATTTGGCCGGCTGTTATCAGAGCGTCGGCGACAATGAAAACGCCATCAACTGGTACGGAAAGTACCTGGAGGAAAACCCCAAATCCGTGCAGTCGAAGCAGGTCGAAGACATCATGGAAGCGCTGAAGAAGTCTCTGGGCAGAGGCGAATCCGATCCCCATGGTCCGGATTATTACTCGAGCATCAGCAAGGAAGGCATTTACAGATGGGCGCAAGAAAGGATGCCTTTGCGCATTTACATCGAACCCGGTCTTGATGTAGTGGGATATTTTGCCCGTTTTGACAGTGTCTTGTTGGACGCATTCAATGAATGGTGCAAGGCTTCAGGTGGAAACGTTTCAGTGACGCGGGTCGACAATCAAAATCAAGCCGACATATTTTGCAGCTGGACGAGCAACCCTGAGGAAGTGACGGTGTCAGGCACTCAAGGAGAAAGAGGATCGGCGCGCATCATCGCCAAGGGCAATAATATTTTGCGGGCCACACTTAAGATTCTCACGAAACCTTTTCTGGAAGACGGCTATCTCAGCGACGACGACATGAAAAAGGCCTGCCTGCATGAAGTCGGGCATGTGCTCGGATTGCAAGGTCACTCCAACAATAATCATGACGTGATGTTTTTTACCGTCGATACATCCACGGTCTGGCCGGTTCTCACAAAACGAGACAAAGCGACAATGTCCAGACTCTACGGGCGCTTTGTCAAGAAGCCCGAATCCGCTGCGGCATCTAACTGAGCGGCATTTTCTCTTATCTTTTCAAGATAAACTTCTCCACCTGTTGGCAAAACCGCCAGACCGCTATACTGTGCTGGTCTTATCCGAGAATGTAACGTGACAATCAAACACGCGCTCAGCGGCGCCCCGGGAGATAAAATTGAAATTGCAGCGAAAGCAGCCATCCGAGCAAGGCTCCGTCAAAAGAATTACAAGAGAGACAAGAACGCATAGAGCCATGGCTGCACTGTGCGCGACTGCCTTTTGCGCATCCTGCCTGACGGTTTCAATTTCCGCCTCTGCTGCTTGTGCGCAAGAAAGCAGAAGCGAGCCCGGCACCGCAGGCGGTGGCATCGCTCCCGGCACTGTATTGAAAGGCAGCGCCACTTACACTGTTCCTAAAGGCACGCCATTCAAGCTCAAACTCACACAAGTTCCAACAAATGGGTTGAGATTGCTTGATCGAGATCTGGACGGCAACCTGATTCCTGCACAATTGAACGATGAAATTTGCGCCAAGGTTTCCGAAGACATTTACATCGACGACCATAAAGTAATTCCCGAGGGCACAGTATTCCACGGCAAAGTGGCACGAATTCACGATCCGCGCCGCTTTTACCGCAAAGGATGGTTGGAAGTTTCATTCGATTCATTAAAAACACCGGACGGCAGAAGATTTGCCTTCAAAGTCGATGCCGACAACTTCAAAGGATCGACAGTTAAATCAAAACTGGCAGGAACCGGGCGCATACTTTCGCACGCGGCAGGCGGCGCCATTGTCGGAACACTTGTCGCATATCAATTAACAGGCGGAATGAGAGGCGTGGCCGAAACGAAAGGCATGAACCTTGCCGCAGGCGCAGCCGCCGGAGCCCTCATCGCAGGCGGCTATGCAGCATCTGAAAAAGGACCGAGAGCCGTTCTCGAACCGGGCGACGACCTGAATATGGCCATCGACAGCGACCTGCTCATGCCGGCGGCAGTAGAGCCTAAAGCTAAAGTGAAGACATATACGCTGGAAGGTTTGGATATCACTATCAACAAAGTTAAGACCAAAAAGGATAATTTGGCCGGCGGCAGTTATATGAAAACCCTCAACGTCTCAATAGACAACAATACCGATCAATTGCTGGAGTCGATCGACTGCTACCTGCTCGACAGCGAAGGCAATAAACACTCGCTGGTTGCCGGTCTTGAAGAAGACAGTGAGTTTATCTTTCACATAGAACCGAATTCTCTAAGGCAACTGAAGTTGACTTTCCGAGTAGATTTTCCAAACATGAAATACACGCTCGTATGGCTCGACCACCGCTCCCGGCGCGTTTGCTACAAGCAACCTCTGCCACTTTAAAGTGGTACTTTAACTGTGCCAAAAATTGTTAAGCGCGCCGTCCGGCATCGAGGCTGAAAACTCTTGGCTGGCAAGGACTATTACGCTCTTCTAAGTATTTCTACGAAGCCATTTGCTTGACATCGGTCTGGCGCACGCGCATATTAGATATCCGCAGCCCTTGCATGCTGGCGTGCGAACCTGTTTTTAAAAACAATTACTAGACTGGCGACAACCAATCATGGCGTCACCCCCGACCAGAGTCGTCGCATTGGCCACTTTTGCAGCTTAGAAAAAAACGGAAAGCAATCAGCTCGAAATCAGGTCAGCTAAGACTCCAAATATAAGAAGCACAAGGAATAGTCGAGAGACTTTCCGAATTTCTTTCGCGTCCTGCCCCTGGAACGCGTATTTGGTAATGAATATGTACAGCGATCATAAAAGAATAAAACGAGCGTCACTGTTAGGGCAGGTTATCACCACTGCCGGTATCGTCGATGTTGAAGTGGTTTCCGAAACATACACATCAAGCGACAGAGACGCTGATGATATGGGACGCATGCTTGTCACCGCCGGCTACCTCGCCGATGCCGACCGGCGCGCAGCCCTGGAGGCTGTCTATGAAGTAGAATCCGGAAATCTTAGTCCGGATCAGGCAGCCTATGCGCTCAAGTTTGCTTACGACAATTGCCTGCCGTTTGCCGCAGCGCTGGAAAGCACAATTATGCAGGCCATATCCATAGTCAATCCCAATTTGCTGGGCGAAATTCTCCTGGCAGCGCACCTGGTCAGCGAGTTTCAGCTCGCCGTCGCCATGGAGCAAGCGCGCGACTGCGGGCTGACACTGGGCAGGGTTTTGTTGCTCACACAAATTATTTCGATTCCGATTTTGGAATCTTCGGTTGAATTGCTGCGTATGGTCCGCGATCAAAAACTGCTTCTTCAGTCCGCCGCCGACGTGCTCAGATATTGTGTTTTCGAGCATAAGACTTTTGAGGAGTCCTTGAAAGCTGTGGGCATGGAATCGATAGAAGAGCAAACACGGCCGAAGCTTGGTGCGCTGCTCACCGGTGCAGGCGTGATCGCCGATTTTGACGCCATAAACGCCGCCGAAGTCGGACTGGAAACGTGCAAGCCAATCGGACAGGTATTTCATGAGTGTGGGCTCGTAACCGCCCTTGTTTTGCGGGCCGCGCTCAAATTGCAATCTATGATTGAAACCGCGCTCGTCAGCATCAATCAAGCCTACGAACTTTTGAGGCAAGTGCACAATCTTCAACTTCCACTGGAAGATTTGATGAAAGAACTTGATCAACTGAAGTCAAAAATGCTCTCTCTTCTGATCCAATCCGGAGCAGTCAGTCAGGACGAAATCAGCAGGGCAGTCGGCTTCTACTGCGGCGAAGCCACCGCCGTTTTGCAAGCGCTCGTTGAGAGCAAGACTCTCACACCACAATTAATGAGAGATTGCGCGCGCTGCGTTGCGCTTTTGGAACACGGCAAAATCAAATGGGAAATAGCGACGGCGGCAATCATATATTGCAAACGCACAGGAACCGAACTGCAAGAGGCTCTGACGAGAATGCAAACAGACAGCAATCAGCGCCTGCATAGTTTTCCACAAGGAATGTCTCCCGCCATGGCCGGCGGCGCCGCGTAGCTCACTCAATTAACAATTATGAACTTGCCAGTGGTCTGTCCGTGCCTATTGAGGGCGGACGGATTATGAAACACTGAAGGAAACAGTATCAATGGAAGGGCAGGCACCGTGCATCACCCCAGTATTTCCGTAAGGGACTCTGCCGGCATTACGCCAATACTTACCTTCCGAGCTGGCGCGGACGATTTAAGAGAAGTGACTCCGTTTTGAGACTCCGGCGTCGCATAATTCCAGCAGTTTCCAGCTCGCAACAGCACCGAAGTAATCGAAACACCAAGCAGTAAGAATCCGATTCTCGGCGGACAAGTCAGGGAAGTCAGATCCGGATGTATTGCGCGAGCACTGGAGAGCCATCGACAGAAGCGGAGACAACAGAGTCAGCCGTGAAGAAATTCAGGACTTCGTCCAGAACAATTAACGCAATTCCACCATGAACGAAATCACCGCACTGGCCAGAATTGCTGCACGCGAAGGCAAGACTCAGGAACTCGTAAACGACGAAAGAGGCGACGAAAACAGCGGAGTCTCGATGCAGGACCTGCAATACTACGCCGGACTGGTATAAGAACAATTAGCCGGACCGAGACAGGCATAGGTCGTCTAATCCACAGAAATAGATACACAACTACATAGCCGGATGAGGGAAAATAAGACATTACCTCATCCGGTTTTCATTAGATGTTCCAACCACAACTGCTTGTCGATCTGCTCAAACCCGCACACGGCGCACATATTCTGGACCTGGCTACACATCAGGGCGACACTGCATTAGCGCTTGTAGAAGCAGGATGCGTCGTCACTGCGGTTGATTCATCCGCCAGAGCAATTGAAAAATGCAACGAAATCTTGCGCGAAAAAAATATATCGGCAATAAAGACGGCAGTGATGAAGGCCGAGCAATTGTCCTTTAACGGCACCAAGTTTGACGGCGTCACGTGCCGCATGGCGATGCATCACTTCGACGATGTGCCGCAGGCTCTCAGGCAAATTGCCGGCGTTTTGAAGGAAAACGCGCCACTGATAATCGGCGACTCCATATCGCCCGATAATCGCGCTCTGGGCGAGTTTCTCATGAAGATTGGCCGCCTGCGCGACTCGACTTTCAAAACATTGTTTACGGTGGATGACTGGAAAAAACTTCTGCTGGACAACGGACTGAAAATGATCGATTACAGCCTTTCCAAAGACACCAGGAACGCCACAAAATGGCTGGCACATTCACCGTTATCGGACGATGAAAAAGATTGCATCCACGATGCTTTCGTCGACAGCTCGCAGGAAGTGAAAGATTATCTGCGAGCCGAAATTGTCGATGGAAAAATTGTTGAATTTACCGACGACAAGATTCTTATCAAAGCAATCCGTGCTTGATATCATCCAACAAAAAGACCGCCGGTGGGGGGCGGTCTCATATGCTGTGGTGTTTCTCGAACCGATCGTCTACCTGACCGGCGGAGAATATATTTCTCGAATTAGGCGGCTTGCAGCTGAACGTCGTAGTTCAGGCGTACAAAGTCATACTCAACGCGGATGGATACTGTGTCGCGGGTTGCGAATTCCAATCTGACGCGGCCCAGCGAGCTGGTCGAGTATTCGGACCAGTGGCGCGGTACTGATACAATCACGTTTTCCGGACCCCACTCTTCAACGTAGGCTTTGAGGACTTGGCAGAGTTTTTCTTCGTCGCATGAGTTCTTAAACATAATTCCCACCTG
>JADZFV010000489.1 GCA_020854255.1 Candidatus Melainabacteria bacterium
AAAGGAAAGCTCAATCTCAATGAAATTGCAATCGCCGGTCATTCCTTCGGATCATGGACAGCACTTACCGCCAGTGGACAGTGCTTCTTCTCCAGGGGTGCCAATGGTTTTTCCAGTGGCGACGACCGCATAAAAGCGGCAATTTATCTCAGCCCGACACCGCCAAGAAAAGGACAAGATCCAGCTCAAGTCTATGGATCTATTGCCATTCCAGGCATTCACTTTACCGGCACTCTTGATTCGTCGCCCGTCAATAATACAAATGCCGCAGACAGGAGGATAGCCTTCGATAACATCACCAAAAGCGATCAGTACCTGATCATTCTAAACGGGGCCGATCATGGTGTGTTTGGCGGAAGAAAGAGATTCATGCAAAAACCTGATGATGAAAAACATCAGGAAGTTACCGAGCGCGTGTCAACTGCATTTCTTGATGCCTACTTGCGCAATGACAGTAAAGCAAAAGAGTGGTTGGCACAATCAGCGCCTTGCTATGTCAAACCTTTTGGTACCTATGAGATTAAGAAGCCTCGGTAGTATGATTCGAAATTAGCGTACGGTAATATCAAACAAAGACGATGCCATGCATCGCCCGGGCAGACCATAGCCCAGCTGTGCAAAAGTGTGTTATTTCGGAAACGCGATACCCGGAAGTGTATTACCAATCCAGGCGCATGACGAGCTTGTGCTCGACGGACTTTTCCGTCAGCGGGAGGAGAACAGCCATCGCGTATTGGGCCGCTTCCTCCAGCGTGCACGATTGACCCAAGCCAAGCCTTCGCCATCTCTCAATGTCTGCTCTTTCTGCTTTCCAGGTTTGATTGTTTAGCCAAATGAGTTCTTCAATAAGCTTCTGTGTTGAGCCATATCTCAGTTCTGCTCCGCACGCATCCATAGCCGCAAACGGTTCAGCAAAATCTGCAGGCAACCAGCACACTGTGTTTTTAAGAAGATGTGCGAATTCCGTTTTTGAATCGTCTGCAGAACAACTCAAATATGCTTCGTTCTCGTTGAAATCATCGACGCATTCTTTGGGTCGAACCAGATCTTTGCGCTCATAATATGCCGCCCACAACAACAAGGAAGAGTGTCCTTGAAAGTGAAGTTGATCGGTGAAGTAAGGGGATTGCGGAGTTTCATCCCATGCCATTGGAGCAGTAAGTTTTATTTTGCCGTTTAGCTCTTGCTGCCATTCAAGAACAAGCGGATGCATCTCTTCGCGTGCGGGAAGTTCTTCCTCTTTTTCACGCGCCTCGGGGTTGACATAGTGCAAGCCTTTCTTGCGAGCCGTCTTTTGCAGCGCTGTTTCCCAGTCGCCGCAAAAATAGCGTGTCAATGAACCGACGTACAAATCAAGTCCCATAAGTGCTCCGCAGCTGCTTGCCACCCATTGTACCCGGATCGTGTTGTGCGCCCGGTTGTCACGGCGTTAAAATACGTCAGTCTGCGGGCGTGGTCGAATACGTGAAGTTCAAGCTCAAGTTTACACGACAAATCCTTCTGATTGTTTGCATTCCGATGCTTGTGCAAATCATGTTTGTTTGCCTGCTCGCGCTCAATATCAAGCAACTGGAGCAATGCTACAACCGGGAGGCTCAAGCGGCCGATTACCTTAGCGATAGCGTAAAATTTCTGGCTCAACTTATTGCTTGCGCCGGTGTGCAGGCTCTTTACCAGGTTAGCAAGGATCCCAAGTATCTGCGTGACTATAAGAATAAAGTACTGGTGGCGACAGTCCAGAGCGAAAATTTGCGTAATCGGGCCAGGGCTGATGTTGGGGAGCATAGTGAGACGCGCGAGCTGGAGGATTTGTTCTTATCGCTCAAGCAGGCTTCCGTGCGCGGTCATCAGGCAGCGGATTCTCATGATCAAGTCGATCAGGCGGTTGCTCTGTTTGAAATGCGCGGTGTTCTTAACCGTGTAAATGGAGTCACTTCCAAAATCATGGGGCACCTGACCGAAGAGCGCAGAGAAATTGCTGCCGCCAAACTGCAAGCGCAAAATCAGATTTATACCATCATTTTTGTGACCATCGCAGCCAATGTACTGGTTTTACTCTTATTTATCTTTCGATTCGATCGCACGACATCTCAGCGATTTACAAATTTGACCGAGAATGTTATGTCTCTTGGTGCCAACCAGAAGCTTCAGCACAGAATCGGCGGAAATGACGACTTAGCAGAACTGGACTCCGTCATCCATCGCGTGTCCAATGTAATGCGAGACAGTCGCCTCAAGGAGCAAGCCATCGTAAAAGAAGCGGTTGATGTAATTTGTGCGCTTGACGAAAACGGCAAATTTCAACAGGTAAATCCGGCTGCAGAACGCCTGTGGAAATTTGAAAACGACGAGATTTTGGGAAAGAGTTTGCTCAGCATGGTGGCACCCGAGGAGCGCGATCGCGTGCATCGCACGATCACTCAATTGATAGCGCAAGAGGAGAGCGCCACCTTTGAGACAAACGTAATTACGCGAGACGCGCAGCTGATTGAGATGCAATGGAATTCCTTTTTCTCTCGTGAAATGAAACAGATTTTTTGCGTCGCCCACGATGTTACTGAGCGCAAAAAAGTCGAACGCTTGAAAGCAAAACTGGTGGAGATGATTTCGCACGATTTGAGATCGCCGATGTCTGCGCTGCAAATCACTCTCAATATTCTTTCCTCCGGTTCGGTCGGTACACTTCCTGATCCTGTCGCCCAGCGCGTCAAGAGAGCAGAGCTGTCGTTGGCGCAAATGGTGGATATGCTTGATGATTTTCTCGAGCTGGAAAAACTAGACACTTCAGTTTATGAATTGGACAGGCATCCGGTGAAAGCGAAAGAAGTTGTTGATTTGGCTTGCAATTTAATTGAGGAGCTGTCCACGAAGAGGAATCTTCAGATAAAAACGAGTGTAGAGGATGTTTCTCTGGTCGCCGACAAACCGCGTCTGGTGCGAGTACTAACCAACTTGCTAAGCAACGCAATCAAGTTTTCACCGGAAGGGTCTAAGATTGAAATGGGGGCCTGGAGGCAGGGAGAGAATGTGGTTTTTGAGGTGCGAGATCACGGACCTGGTATCGCTAAAGAGTATCAGGCTGCCGTATTTGAGCGTTTTACGCAAACTGACATCGGCAAGAAACAATCGAAGGGCGGCGTCGGTTTGGGGCTGGCTGTCTGCAAAGCGATTGTCGATGCTCACGGCGGCGCTATTCGGGTGGAGAGCGAAGAAGGACAGGGTTGCAGATTTATCCTCACTTTGCCTTTCGGGATCGAAGAATCTTGAAGCCCATTAATCTCTTTCTCTTCTGCGCGCTATGTGTGATGTTTTTCTCTCTTGTTTGCACCACACAAATTTCGGTTCTTGCAAATGAAAAGAAGGCGTCGGTGAAAGCGAGCCTCTCTCATCTCTTGCAACTCCGCCGTGCCGACGAGCGTTATGCTGTCCGCTCCTGGATGGAAGAGCATCCGGAATTGCTGAGCGATTCGCGTGCACTGACTGAGTCTGCTCTGAATTCTGCTTCCATGGGTTGGATTCATAATGCACTTCAAGCAAGTGAAAAGGCTGTTGCTCTTGCCCCGGAAGATGAGTATGTTTTAGCATCGAGAGCCTGGGTATTGAACAGGAGCAAAATGACCACTCCAGCCCTTTGGGCAGCAAGAAAAGCTGTTGAATCAAAAACCAATGCCCGCAACTTGGCAATTTTCGCAGAAATAATGCAATCGCAAAAATCGCCTGGTCAGGCCGAAGAGTTTTTGGCTCGGGCCCGCAAATTAGATCCTGAAAGTTTTGATGTCGCGGTCGCTTCGGCACGTATCGCATTGGTGAAGATGAAAGGCGATGATGCGCTGGCTGTTGCTTCGTCTTATCTAAAACGTCATCCAAAGGACATTCGTGCATTGTTGTTGCGCGGCGACGTGCTGGAGACGGTGGGAAGGTTGCGCGATTCCATTGATGAATTCACGGCAGTCTTGAACATAATGCCAGCTCATTCGTTTGCACTTCATAGACGGGCTGAGCTCTATAAGAAAGTAATGGATTTTGCCCGGGCATCTGAAGATGCCCGGCGACTTCTCACTCTTAATATTAATGTTTCAGTAAGGCTGCTTGCTAACAGGACTCTTGGTCAAAGTCTTGAAAGCAAGGGCGACTTGAAGGGAGCGTTGGCAGCGTGCAAGAACAGGCTCCGTCTCGAGAGTCGACTTAAGAATGTCGACATCAAGAAAATAAATGCGAGTCTACCTGGTGGGGTTGTAAGAGACATGGTCGAGTGTTGCAGGCTGGAAATTGCCCTCAAAAAATATGAATCTGCTTTGTCGAAGTTGAACCCTTTGCTGTCCGCCTTCTCGGATAACACTCAAGGGCGCGAATTGCATGCCCTGGCACTGGAAGGATTGTCGCGCTGGAAAGAGGCGCTTGAAGATTGGTCGAAGTTGATCGACCGGCATCCGAGCTATCCGAAGTGGTATTCGAACAGAGCTCGCGTTTATAAAAAACTCGGCAATGACGCTGCAGCCAAACAAGACCTCGATAAGGCGTCAAAACTGTCGATCTGAATTGTCGATCTGATCTGGCGAACTGATCTGGCGAACTGATCTGCGCTCTCAAATGTTTTTCTCACACGAAGTTGAGTAACGTGCGCCGTTATGTCACCTTGGTGTCAATTTCAGCAGGCATGATTAGCAAGTCCTCGGTGTGTATTTTTGAACGACTAAAAAGGATACTAAACAGGAAATTAGAAGGATTACTACATAGTGATTTGAACATCGCGCATCCACTCCGAAAAACTTGTATTTTTCGGAGTGGCAAATGCCCAGAAAGCCCGCGCACCAAAGCGTTTGCGTGATGTTTGCAATGCAATATTCAAAAACAGCCAAAAACGCCACAGGCACGACTGATACGGTTTTTTGAACTCCGAAAAATTTGATTTTTCGGAGTGGGTGATGACCGTGTTTTATTGACCCGTGCAACCGGAAAATATCTCTCATGAGAACTGAAGGTTCAGATTTTACGCCTTATGGTGATCGAAGATTGGAGATGCTTGAGGTACGTCCTGCACTATCCCTCAATCAGTTTGATATGGCGGACTATAGAGCCATACAAAGAGATAGCATGCCCGCTGCCGGTCTGCCCGCACTTGAACTTTTGGATATCAGGCCTGGTGACCGAACGGCTGCACTGCAAAATGATGCGCTACAAACTGAGGCTCAAAATCGCTTGTGCGATCGCATCGCGTCGGAATTCGCATCACCTCAGATGGCGGGAAGAGGAGAGCGGTTTCTGCAGGATATGGACAGATTCAACGAAAGAGCACGCACTAGTGGTCTGAGTGCGCAGGAGGTATCGGAAACATATCGGCACATCGAGCGCATTCTTCAGGCTGGCCCTGCCTCGCGGCTTTCGAGAGGTTTGAGGCTGGCGTTGGCCTCTCAGATAATGCACAATGCGGCAGAGCCCACTGAAATTCGGCAGAACGAGAACACTTGCAGTGTTGCCAGTCTCGAAGTACGTCTCTACACGCGCCAGCCCTCCGCTGCTGCCGCCCTTGTTGCTGACGTTGATACTCGTGGTGCCTACACTGGCAGCGACGGCACAGTTGTCACCTTGGACGCTCAAAGTCTAACGCCCTCGCGAGTAGGCACTGTTGCTCTGTCGCGGGGAAGCGAATCAAAGAAGTTTTGCCAGCCAACTCTTTCAAGTGACTGCAGCCAATGTCGCTAACATGCTGGATCCTGACTTCAGCGATCGACGGTATACGCAAAGACCACCGCTGCGAGCTAGCGATACCGGCGAAGCATTGCTGAATGCAAGAACTGGAGAAGTCGTCGCACAGGTTCCCGGAGCTGCGGCATATCCGAACGGGCTGATTAGAGCTAGTGAAAGCATTACAGGGCGTAATACCGAAGCGCAGTCATTCCTGGTAAACAGTGAGAGGCGGGGAAGAACTTCGGCTCTGGCAAATCATTTTGATGATGCCGATCACTTGGGAAACAGACTTGTGCAATTGGATCGCGCCGGACAGCTTCCCGCTATTATTTTCGTCCATGCTAATAGCGACCTGTTTCCACAGCGATTCAGTAACATTCCCGGTGCTCCTTTTTCGGACGGACATTTCATCAGTGTTACAGGGTACGATCCGGTGACGCGTACGGTTAGATATGACGATCAGTTTGGACCGGAGTCAGACCGTAACGCAAGACGTGTTTCTCTTCAGTCTTTGTATGACGCCACGCACGCGGTACGCGCAAACCAGTGGTTGGACCGGCTGGAAGCCCGCAGAGAAAGAATGAGCGAGGCCGAATTCGTGCGTAATCTGGAGCAGCTCGGGCGCAGCTATGCCGAGCGCTGGCAAAGTTTCAGGCGAAATGGCGGCGGTTTGCTGCCGGCTGTAGAAGCCGATCGAGTCTCCGCCCTTGCCAGGGTCGTCGCCCTGGCAAGGGCGTTACCACCGGGATCAAGGCAACGAGTGGAGCGGTCTCTGGAGGCACCGCCGACAGTGTCAAGGAGATAAACGAATCATCTCTAGTCAGCGCTAGTCCGCACTAATTGTCTCTAATCGGCAGCGATCATATAACCCAAATTTCTGCTGCTCTTAATCAGAGATTCTTCGCCCGGTCGATCGATGTTCTTGCACGCAGCCTGACGATACATTGGCGAACTGCATCATCGGTGGATTCTGATTCCGATGCCCACACTCTGTTGAGCAATTCGGTGGCAGAGAAATATTTGCCGCGATTTTTCAGGAGAAACTCGAGTAGAGCTACCTCTTTTACAAGAAGAGAGATTGCCTCGTCACCTTCACGCGAAACAACCGCGTTCTGCAAATCAATGTTCAAGTTGCCTAGTTTAACGTTGCTGCTAACGAGAGGACCTGGACGCCGCAGTAATGAACGTACTCTGGCCAGCAACTCGTCGATTGCAAAATGGTACTGGAAATGGTGCCTTTGAACTACCCTGGAGAGATCAAGGCGCATTCAGAGCGCTCGGCAATTCCCACAACACAAACACTGCTTTTGACCTGCCGGCTTTAAATATCAATGGAGCCGACAATATTGCTAATAACCGAACGGGTAGTCCCCATATCATTCAGTTGCCCGGCGGCGGCACAAAGGATCTTCGATTGGCTGATGAGCCGGATGAAGGTGCAGGACGTGGACGCCGGCTCAGTGATGCGGAGTATAAGGCGAAGCTTAGAGAGGTCGATGCTATTGATATGAAGATCAAGAAATCGCATCGAACAAACAGATCGAACGATGTCTAGTTGCCGATACATAGAACGGCAAGACACTTAAAACTAAATAGGTTTGCAGAAGAGAGAAAAAAAGGAGGAACCTGTTCCTATAGGAACAGGTTCCTCCTTTTAGCCTTTCGTAAGGGCTTTTCTTGTTCTTGATTTTGAGCTTGGACGAGCATCACCAGCTATGTGTTGCCTTCATGTTGGTTATGGCAGCTAAATTGATATCGAGACTGAAAGCACAGTGCCAGGTTGGCAAATTCTTTCATTCCCTTCTGCCCTCAACATACTAGCTTCTAAAAACTCTATGCCAAACAATAGCTGGGATGCGGCTTTCGACGTCGTTCGCCACAATCCTGAACAAAGTGCATTAATGGCGCCGGACAGGGTTAGAGAGCGTGCCAGCTCCGCTGGGGTGCATGAAGCCTATGACGCTATGAGGCAACAATCGAGAGCAAATCAGTTTGATCCCAATGGTGCTCGCATGGATGGGGCGTTGAACGGCGCTGGTGCGACTACTCTCAATTTCGCAGACGGAAGTCGAATTGAAGCGCTATTGGCGGGCGATGGCAAACTTCCTGCTAATGCTGAAAGGCTTCCAGCATTTGAAAGCGAGCGAGATCAACGTCGCTATCAGACTCGATTAAATGCGCAAGATCCAAACGAGATATTCCGGATAAAGAAGCTGTCCCACCTCGTGGCCAAGTCTGAGTTTCCCGATGACACGAGTTTGGCTTGAGCAACTGCATCCCGTTGCCGTTTCGGGCATATTAGCCTTGCTTGATGGTGATTGTTTAGCTAGATTGCGCTCAAGTCGCTAAAAGGGTAAAATAAGTCGTATAGGTAGTCAAAATTGCAGCGGGTGTTTTAGAGCAATGGCGAAAAATCTGCGTTTTAACTTGGCGCTGCTAAGGGCTGCGCGCGGCAAGTTGACTCAGCGAGAAGTGGCAGAAGCCACAGGCTTGAGCCAGAAAACAATTAGCGCGCTTGAGACTGGCGCGAGCAAAGGTGTAGAGTTCAGCACGATCGCTAAACTTTGTGATTACCTCAAATGCTCGCCCAATGACCTTCTGGTGCTAGAAGAAGAGGTTGAGTATATTCCTGTTTCTCAAAAGTCTCTCACAAAAGCAGACAAGATAATTGCGCGTGGATTGCGCAGAGCTATGGAGGCGCCTCCGCGAAGCGCTGAGGAAATCTGGGCTGATTTCGACAAGGTACGTGCAAAGATACAGGCTCAGGTCCACTCTGCTGACAGACAAGTGAAAAAGAAGTCGAGACGTGCTTAGGGTCGTCATTGACACAAATGTTTTCGTTGCTGGTTTTTGGGGACAAAACGAATCTAGTTATCCAGCACAGATCATTACTGCTTGGCGAAGTGGAGTTTTTCTGCTTGTGATGTCGCCGCAGATTCTGCGAGAGATTGTTGCGAAGCTGCTGGAGAAAGGTGTCGATGAGATGGAGATTGAAGAATTCGTAGTCAGGGTTGGAGAAATTGCTTTGCACATTCCTGGAGTGATAGAAACCAACAAGCTGGACAAGATTGATCCTGACGACAACAAATTTCTTGCCGCTGCGTATGAAAGCAAAGCAGATTATCTAGTGTCATATGACAAGAAGAGCCTTTTGCCTCTCAAGCATTTTCATGGAACGCAAATCTTGAGCCCGCACCTCTTTCTTCGAGTGATATTGACGGGACCGTAGATTGGCATGATTTGAGTAAACTACAGGGGATACCAACCTATCATAAAATATGGTCTGGCTTTTAGAATCAATTTTCGAACTAGTACCGTGACACAGGGGAAATGATGAATTCAATCGTAGTGGCGCGTTGCACGCGCCCGGCGCATGCAATGCGCCGCTACGAGCGAACCAGTCAAAATCACTGTGTCAAAGTACTAGTAACACA
>JADZFV010000490.1 GCA_020854255.1 Candidatus Melainabacteria bacterium
TCGCGCTAACCGCGTGACCCAGTGAATGACCTTCCACTTTCCTTTAGGTTGGCTTGCAATCACATTCCTGTCACTGCTATCGCAAATTCGTCTCACATTCTGATTAGACGATTCCAATCAATCGCAAGTAACGAAGGGGTAGCTCTGATTACATTTTGGGATTTCCGACCTTTCGGTTTGTTAGGTTCCAGATTCACCAAATTAAACCGTTCAACAGAAGCAGATACCCAGGCTCAGCCAGCATCCCAAGCACTGAAACAGACACGAAATCCAGCAGCAAGCGCTGTCTCTGTTTTGTGTCCTCTGCCTTCGCCCGGTCGAAATGGTGAATCCATCCACTTCCCAAAAGGAAAAACGAATGAACAAATTAAGACGAACTTTTCTCGCGCTTGGCGCGATGATTCTCGGCGTCGGCTTTCTCGGCGCATTCCCGCAACAGGCAGAAGCAGGAAGTTTCGGTACAAAGACAGAGTCGCACCTCGGTCTTGCTTCTAATGGTATGCCAAACACCGTTACGTGCAAGACCTGGATAGTAAGCCCATCTAAAGTCTATCCCGCAGACGATACCCATTATTGGGCTTGCACTTCAACTCTGAATCCGACCTTGAATTCGACTCGGGCAGATCTGGCAGTTGATCCAATCGCTTCACAAATGAATGGGCATCCGCAACTGTGGAATTTTTTGAAAAATGCTCCCTATGACGTCAATTACTATTACTTCCGAACAAGAGATGACGCGCGCATCTTCTTTCAAGGTAAGTATGGACTCTTAGTGGCAGGAACGCTGGTGAACGGAGACTCTCGCTGCGGTAATACAGGCACGCCAGGGAATCTCAGCACCGTGATATCCATGGTTTATGACCGATGCGAATATAACACTCTCAGCTCTTTTGAGCTAAATCCGAATGTAGCAAAGACTCTAGCGCACGAAACTGGACACGCTTTTGATGTAAAGTACGGGCTTATTCACGGCGGACCAAACCATATTGTTCCCTCACAAAGCTTTGGATTTAAGGGGTTGGCCAGCGGAATTCCACCTTTGGTTTTTCCGGTAGCGTACGATGGCGACATCGCTCTTTTGACACCGTGTAATTGGCACGTCGGAACTGACTGTACTCCGGCAACAACAGCAATGACACCTACGGCAAAAGCAAGCCTAATTTGTGGCACACTGTTCAAACAGTTTCTGCCGTCAAATTTTGAACGCTCTACAGGTGTGACAAACGACAAGGTATGCACGAACTCTACAACGATCGCTCCTAACTATGTCGGTCTCACTCCGACCCAAATCGCGCAGTCGAGAATTCCGTATTTCATTAATCCGGCACCCGGGGCAGGACCGGTCTATTCCGAACTGTTCGCTGAAGAATTCGCAAAACAGATTTCAAATGTTGTAGCCAGTCCCAATTTTCTGGCGATGACTGATACTGCGATTGCGTCGCCAAATTCAATGCCTTGCAGAGTAATTAGCGGGGTTTACACCTGTCCTGCTCGTGGCAAACCAAACACCCCCACTGGCTTCTCTTGTACGGAGTGGGTTGTCCGTGCCTTCGTCACAACGGCAGCGCCACCGCCTGACAATTTGAATCCGACGGGAACACCTACGCCACTTTCTTTGAAGGCAAGAGAGTGCCCTGACTTGGCAGTAGCGAGTTTTCACCACGACTAAAGGTCGTTAACTGTTAACTTCGATTCAATGGTCGAATAGCGAGGAAACTCGCTATTCGACTTCACATACAACATCCACCAAGTCCGGGTGAAAATATGTACAAACAGCCTGGTCCAACAACTGTCCAGCAACCTGCACAGCAAATACCGATGACAGTGAACTCGATCCAGTCAATAGACTTCAACTTGGCTTTCACTTTAGCTTTCATCTTAATTCTCCATTTTTTGACTACATTTACCACTATTGGGATAACCTGAGAAGGCGGTAATTCCCATAGCTGAGGCAACGCGGCGTCGCGTTCTTTTTTGCTCTATTATGAGTAGACCGGTCTGCTAATTTCTTAAACCCTGTTCTGGTAAGGCTTTTGAGTCTCCGATAATACATAACGCCCGGTTACCAGACGCTCAGGCAAGAAGCATTTCTTTAGTCACAGTCTCGCTCTTGCCCGTCTTTATCAACCCAGCTTGACCAGTCCTTGGACCACTCCAATTGTTCAGCAGGTCAATGCACTGATCCAGCTTCTCTAGCGGGAAATCTCCCTTCGTCCCTTTCACAACATTGACAGTTTCACCTAACGCATCAGCAAACCAATTGACTGAAATCTTACGCCGTTCCAGCATTTCACGCAGGACATAGTATTTGATTGATGGACCATCTTTAGGGCGATTCTTTCTAACTTTGAGACCAGCAGTGGCAGCAGACATTTTCCTTTCTCCTATCGACCTGTAAACCAGCTCCAGAATTTACGCCATCCAGCAGGTTTATGCTGGCTATCAGTGAGCAGCTTGATCTGTTCTTTATGATTGTCAGTCTGCGCTTCTAGATAACCAATTCGGTAGTTAGCCGCCTCAAGCTTGCTAGAAAGTTCTTGATTGGCTTTTATCAAACTCGAAACGTTCATGTTAGCGTGATAAAAGCCTTCCGCCAGCTTGCTATCAGCCTGGGAGAAATCATCATTCACGCTTATGTATGGCTGATCTTCGGCAACATCAAGGCTGATATCAGACTTGTCACATTGAACAGGTAACCCTTGAGGAAAAATACGCCACTCAGGACCTTTAGGACCATCCACTTTCCTTGCCGGAATGCCGCCGGTTTTTATTTTGAGCCGAATTGTCGGAATTGCAAAACCGTAATGCTCACTGGCCTCTTTTACGGTTAGACCTTCGGTTCTGGCTGATATCACTTTGCGATCAGCCTGATCGATGCCTTCAATTACCGTGCTATCAAGCTCAAAAACTTTTTCTAAACCAGAAACTGAAACGGAATTTTCACTGACTTCGCGAATTGGTTCGTTCACGTTCCTGCCTCAATTTGCTGAATTGCTACGAGGCTATTATCACGGTGTGCGCACCACCTGTAAAGGCGCGATATATCCACTTGGTGGACTGCTGGATATTCCAAAATTCAAACAGGCTGCTTGAATTCGGGCTTTTGCCGTCGTAGGATCAACTATGTGTTATCAGATGCGCCACCTTAAGTGGTGGCACTAGAAAGAGAATAGGAGCCAGGGAAAAGTCCCCAAAAACCGAAAAATCAGCTTTGGAGCTGATTTCGCCGGATTGAAAACTTGTTATTCGAACCTGCAACTCGGCTAGGCAGCCCCAGAGCTGCAAAAAAATACTCTAAGGTGAAAAGGCGCATTAGAGCTGGATTTGCAGGTGCGATTTTTGCACTTTTTAGCAGCGCATGCAACAGAAGTCTCTATTGAAGGCAGTTTTCAGTGTCAATAAATTAGCAACTTGGGTATTTCAAGAAAATAGCCCGTGCAGAAAAATACTCCAATGAGCATATGACAACAACCGTTAGAGTATTTTTTCGCGCGGGTCCATAGATGTTGTCGAGAAGGCGACAGAATGTCCGTTCTGTCGCCTGTTAATTCCTGTACAGGTAAGCTTTTCAGCCTTTCACAGTAACTTTGGAGCCCGTAGAATCGACAAAATACAACTTCTATGAAGAATTGTCGCCATGTCAGGACAAGCTAAAGTACTAACTTCTCAAGAGATTTCTGATATTTTCAAACTTCTCAAGAGTCCGCGGGATCGCGCACTTTTTGCACTGGGCATCTATACCGGGATGCGGATAGGAGAAATAATTCGCCTCCGGACAGAACAGCTATACACCACCAATGGTGGCATTAGAAATGTCCTGAAAGTAGAGCGGTTGAAAAAGAAGAATACCGTGTACAACGAAATACCAGTACATCCTAAACTGCGCGAAAAGCTGACGGCATATCAAAAAACTGCGTCCCAAAGTGAGTGGTTATTCCCATCCGAGGATTCCCAATCTGGCCACCTCTGTCGGGACAGAGCGCACGATATTCTGCGCAATGTTTTTGACAGACTGCAACTTCAGGATGCTTCGACACATTCCATGCGTCGTACCTGCCTAACAAATATGAGCCGTTCTGGCGTGCCGCTTAGAACCATCCAGGAAATCTCAGGACATTCCCACCTTGGGCAACTTCAAGATTATTTGGCTGTTGACCCAGCTGATAAACATCGAGCAATCAATTTGTTGAAGTACTGACACCTGGAGTGTCCATCGTGCAAGAAAACGACATTCAGAGCCGGACGCACACAGCGAAGAAACGTCCGCGCGGCATCAATTTGCCAACTGATATTTCTGATGATTTGCTGGTTCGTGAATGGACGCTATCTGCCGAAGACAAGGCGCAGGTTCGTCAATGTCGTGGTGACGCGAATCGTGTCCGCTTTGCGATTCAGCTATGTGTGCTTCGCAAGTACGGACGATTTCTGGAAAATTATTCCAGCATATCGGCTCGTATCCTGAACTACCATTGTCGACAATTGGACATTCCTCCATTACTTTCATTGGATGAACCTGAGCGAGATGCTACAGAGTATGGTCATCAGCAAAAAATTCGAGCATATCTTCAGTATGCACAATTCGATGAGCGAATTGAAGCGGAACTAATTGCCTGGCTTACCGATAGGGCTGTGGAGGGAGCACTCGCTCAAGAACTCTTCCAGAAAGCAGAACGCGTTCTCAAATCTTGGCATGTGATTCTACCCGCGCCAGCAAGAATAGAACGCCTGGTGGCGAGCGTTTTAGCCCAGGCAAAAGAGGAGTTCTTCGAAAAAATTGCTGGTCAAGTTTCGAGCAAACTTCGAAAAAGATTTGATGAATTACTTGCTACATCCGCCTCTGGAAAAAGTGACCTGTTTCGGCTGAAAGAATACCCACCCGCACCTAATGCCAAGCAAATGCTCTCTTACATCAGCCGTTTTCAATGGCTTGATGCAATGCTTGGCGAAATTACAGAAACCGGTGTTTCTCCAGCCATGCAAAGACATTTGGCTCTCTTGGCCAAGCGTCATGATGTTTCAGATTTGCGGCGATTTGTGCCGAGCAAAAAGTATGCTCTCCTGTTCTGTTTTGCCGTAGAAACTCGAAAGACAATTCTTGATCACCTGGTGGACATGCACGATAAGTACATGACCGATCTGCTCCGAAAATACAAAAACAAACACGAAGCAAAACTCAAGCAAAGCCGAAAGAGAGCACAGAGCGGACTTGCCGTTGTTCTTGATGCAAGCGACATTGTCCTCGATAACACCATAGACAAAAAATCCAGGGTAGACGAAGTCTTTACTCGTGTCGGCGAAAGACCTTACCGCGACTCTGTAGAAGACTGTCGTGAATATTTGCGAGTACAGGACAACGGCTTTGTCGATCAGCTTTGGAATCACTATAGCCAATTGGCTCGGTATCTGCCGAGTTTTCTTGGACTCAAGTTCGAAGCATCCATCGGCTCTCAACCCCTTCTGGACGCCGTCCAGCTTTACCGGAATGTCTGTGCCGGTGTCTCGGATTTTCCCGTTACCCCACCCACTTTCTTTCTGAAAGCTGAATGGATATACCCATCACGCAAACCCGATGGTTCATTTGACCGTCGCATTTGGGATATTGGGCTTGCCGTTGCCGTTAGAGATGCCTAGCGCTCCGGTGATCTTTTCCTGGCAAGAAGCCGAAAGCACGTATCGTTTTGGGATCTCATTTATTCTCAGGAACTGTGGGAGACCCAGAAAACCAGTGCTTATGCAGCCTTAGCGCTTCCTTCGGAAGTCGACACCGTTATTTCAAATCTCAAAAGTGAGTTCCAAACAATCGTGAAAGAACTCAGAGACGGGCTGGATAACAATCCGTTCGCAACTGTTGATACCGGCACCATCAAGTTAAAGCAGCCTGATGAACTCCAAATTCCTGATAGTGCCGCTGAACTACGGCACGCTGTCGAGACAATCATAAAGCCAATAAAAATTGAGAATCTCCTTCAAGAGGTCGACCAAAAATGTCACTTTACTTCTGAATTCCGCCCCCTTGGGGGCTACAACGCAAAAACTTCAAATTTGTATTTGACCGTGCTTGCCAATTTGTTGGCACACGCAACCAATCTCGGAATCGCCGGAATGGCAAACAGCGTAGACGGGCTTACAGCGGAAATGCTTCAGCGCGTAAACCAATTCTACTTCAGTGAAGAGACTCAAAA
>JADZFV010000491.1 GCA_020854255.1 Candidatus Melainabacteria bacterium
TCCAGCGGAGATGGCGGCGGCAGCATCGTCAAGCCGAAGCCGGCAAGCTGTGGATTGATGACTTCAAACTTCGGTTGCGACAGCCCCTTCGACTCGATCTGCAGTCGCGCCTGCTGCTTCAATGTGGCGAAAGTCTCCTGCTTCATTTTCGGAATCGAAGTCAAAGATGACGTCGCCAGGTCGGTCATGGTTTTGATGCCGGCGTCGTGCAGCTTCTTGAACTGAACCGTGCGAATATTCGCCACGCGGCAGAGGTGGTCCTGGGTCTCCATGAGATTTTTCGCGTGCGTGGACCATCTTCCAAATTCTTCTAAACCGGCAAATTCGGGAGGACGAGCAGCGTCGAAATTCGCTTGCTGCTCGACGAACGCTTTGCGCATTTGCCGGTAGTAATAGATGTAAATCTGTCTCTAAGTGCGAAACGAACGCACGCGCTTGTCGCCGAGGACGATGTGGACGCGCTTCGGGGTGACGCCCTGAATGAGGGCGAGAAGGTCCGCGTAGCAGGAAAGCTGGATCAGGAAGTGCGGCTTTTCGTTGAGGGCGAGCTTGGTGTCCCAGGGCTCGTAGTGGTAGTCGCCGAGGGCGGAGGCGCCGGGGACGCGCTGGAGGAAGTCGGCGTAGCCGAGGAAGGTGTGGGGGAAGCCATCGCTGGGGTTGGTGTAGGGGCGACGCCATGCGTCGCCCGGTTCGTCTGAGGAGCCTCTGGCGTCATCTATGGCATCGTCGCGGAAAGCACCCTGGTAGATGATGTCGGCGCCAGATTGCATGGAGAGAATGGTGGCTGCGAATCGGTCATCCGAGTCGGAAATATCAATGATTTCGCGTCCGGCGGCACGGAGCTGGGCGAGATGTTCCGCCTCGTGCGCGATACCTCGGGCTTGCAGGATTTTGTCTGTTTCGCTTTCAGGGTCCCTTTCAGCAATTCCCGGGTGCTCGAGGTCAAATCGATCCATCCACGTGATGTACTCCGACTCCATGAATTTGATCAGGTCGGAGGGGGAAAAGACTAATTTGCCGGCAGACCTTTGCATGTCAACGATCTACCCAGATTCTCTTGGAACTGGAGTTACAGGCGTAGCGAACCAAGAATCTGCAAACGCCAGACACTTCTCGCTCATTGAATGTTTTATCTCACTACTTTGAACTTTTTTCGCACTCGATACGTATTTAAAAATAGGAAAGCTTGGTCTCCAAAAGAGTTCGATAATGAAGCTACTCTACATCGCTGCCACCACCGTCCTGGGCTGTTTTTTGACCCATCTCATACCTATTTGCTACAATCTCCAATTATGGTATAATCTAGGTATAAGAACCAGAGGGTATGCCATGATTGAGCGTTACATTTTAGCTGTATTAGACCCAGATGCCCGTCTAAATCAATTGCAACAGGTATGCGGCTCCTTGCAGTTTACCTTGACCCATTCCGCGTCAGCAGAAGAATTGATCACATCAGTTTGTGTAGACAAGCCTGACGCAATATTGCTAGACCTTAAAATGTCTGGTCAATCTGGTTGGGAATTAGCAAAGCGCTTGCGAATGACTAATCCGGCAATACCCATATTGCTGCTTTCTGCAAATCCTGATTGGTCAGTACTGGAACGCGATCCATTGATCGAGATGGTGCGTAGCCCCTACGATCCCAACGAGGTCTTACAACGATTGTCCAGACTCCTGCACCCGGTTTCACAAAATGACTCTCCCAGCAACTACCGCTTGCCCCATCTAGTCGTCGATGATTTGCGCAGCGAGAATGGCCGCATTGATGCAAAAAAAGTAGCGGAAATGTTTGGACTATCTGTTCCAGCTTTAGCACGCATTATTGATTCAGGAGAGCCGGCCCTGTATAAAACACCGGATGCACGTTCAATTCAATCGAAGCTAAACGATTTCGAGCGCATCGCGTGGGGTTTGCTAAAACTCACCGGATCAGTCCGGGGGCTCCGCATTTGGCTAAATGCACCAAATCCAGAGTTGGAAAAAGATCTGCCAATCGACTACATCAAAGACGGACATGTTGAAGAAGTTGCGGCAATGGTTGAAGATGCCTTATTGGGGCATCCAAGCTAATGTATTCAGCAGTCGACCTCCCAGCAATCATAAAATCATTGCCATTAGTCCACTGCAAGCAGACTTGTTACCGAATCGTTGATTTCGCAACGCTTACTGGATTTGCACCTATGGTGCCACTCTACACCCTTGGACCTGGAGTCAACGGACAACGATATACTCCAAAGGGTGGTCCGAGCGCTTTGTATGTGGCAGAAGATCCCGTCACCGCGCAGGCAGAGTATCATCGCGTTGAGCGAGTTGTTCTTGTCGCAGATCCAACATGATCATTCGGCGCCACATGCATCCAGACTGCGCTCAGAAGAATGACATCGAAGGCACTACCCAGATGCATCGTCTTCTTCAGATCAGGAAGTCTATCTTGCAACCAATTGATCGTCTTGTCAGAGTGAAGCTGCTTTGAAGCGGCAATCATAGAGTCAGCTGGCTCTACTGCAACAACATCATATCCTCGAAGTGCCAGCGCGGCTGCATCTCGACCAGTGCCAGAGCCAATGTCCAACACGCTAGCAGGTGGGGCTGGAAGAAGACCAAGCCAATCGCCGTGAATTTCTTCGAAAGTCTTGCTCTCATATTTTGCGCTCAATTCGCTTACTCGAGCGCTGTAGTAATTAATTACTTCATCGTAGTTCATGGACTAAAAGCCAAGCAATGTTGCAGCCATTGTCTGCAAGTCTGGATTGCGCAGAGCTTTGAGTCTCGGCTTTACGACCCGCGAGTAATATTCACGTTCAGTTTTCGTAAGTGCCTCATGATTTAGAACCTTAAGCATCAGCTCTCGCTGTTTAGCAGTAAAGAGTTCTGATGCCGCTCCATTGAACATTGTCGATCGCTGATCCTCTAGCTTTTTAGTAAAGCTAGCCTTGGTTTCCATGAATTGTTCGACCACATAGTTCTTGTATGTTTTCTCAAGGCGTTCTTCGTGAAGCACAATGCTGGCGCCAACTTGAACTTTATGCTGATTCCGCAACTTATCGGTAACGTTCTCAATGAGCGCCGGCTCTCTCTTCTTTAGATACTCATGAAGCAATTTCCGAGCAGCTTCACTATCGGGGACCCAAAAGAGAAACAGATAAGTTACTGCCGCCAATATGCGAAATCTTTTCTGCAGCGCAGACGGCATCGACGACTCAACAAGCTCCAAATCAAATTTCTTGTTTGATAAGAGAACATTTGTTATGACGACCGGAACACCTTCCAAAACTCTGCCATCATCAGACGTCACCATGCGCTGAAGTACTTGCGCGGGATTAGCCGTGCCTGGTTGCGCGAGGTGATAACCATATCTTTCAACATCGCGCAGTAATAGCTCTTTCTCTAAGGCGTCCATTTTTCACTCATCTCTCGTAGAGGGGTTGCATCAATCTGTTGCTCTTCCATATCCTTAATCAAATAGCCAAGATTCTTTTTGCAGGTTGCGGGGCTGTAGTAATAGCCTGCAGTCTCCTTGTATCGTTCGGCGAGTTTTCTCAAATCAAGATTCTCTGCTTTGATCATCACGATGCTGTCCTGAACATCAACCAGAGTGCCCCTGAACATTTTGGAAATAATCAAGTCATCTGGATTGAGGCAACTCAACACAATCCGCTCATACTCTTTGATCACCCGATGCTTCCCTGATTCTTGAACCGGGTCTAGCAGTCCAGTCTGAAAAATCGTTTGCCCTCGAAAGAGATCGAATATCCAGGGCTCACGTGGGTGTCTAAAACCATTGCCCGTGGCCGGCGTGTAACCTAATTCGGTTATTACTTTGATTAGAAGCCGATAGTGTGCAGGATCCGGCACCAACAAATCGACATCCTGGGTACTTTCTTTGTGTCCATACAAGGTCAGTGCAGTTCCGCCGCAAGCGGCTATAAAGATCCTGCTTTTGAGATGTGCATTCCATTCATCCAGCACCTCGTAAAAATCGTCGACCTCCAGCCTATAATGTGCACTCATTGTATTGATAAAACCATTTCTTGTATGTAATCATACAACCGCTTGTTGCAATTGCAAAGAAACTTGTATGATTATCTACAATAATAGCAGATAAATATACAAATACGGGTCACGTTGCTTAACAACCGAACGTCGCACAATAAACTAGAAATGGTCCGACACAATAAACTATTGTTTCTGCATTGCCCACGCTAGGCAATTTTCAGTTGCTCCCGATATAGTGGTGATAGCGCCGATTTGAGACAACTCAGATTGCGGGCGCTTTAAAGATTCAGCTAAAGCGAGGCTTCTATGGCTATTCATGTCAATGCTTATGCGCCCGGTGATTCGCAGCGCGAGAAAGTCGCAGGGGAAGAACAGCTGTTTTGCGATAATCTCCAGCTCTTGCTCGAACACGCACAGGATATAATCCTGCAGCCCGAATACTTCTGCTGTCCACTTTCATTTGCCCGGTTGTTCAATTTTCAGGGTGGCTAAAGTTGCTCTCTCTCCGCTCATCGCCATATATCAGCGCTTTTACGAAACCGTTCACACTCCGTTGGCGGCTCACCAAAACCGTGCGAAAAGGTTGCATTTCAAAACAATATTTGCTATACATACGTATGGCAGCCATGAATGACACCCACCCGGCACGTCGATGCAATTGGACTACGCCACTCTTGAAGCGCTGCGCCATAGCCATCCGGCATGGCGACTTTTGTGCGCCGACCAGGCACCTCTGGTGGCGTGTTTCTTGCAGCGCGTATTCATAATCCCCAATCAGCGCGTCATCTCGCAGTCAGACCTTGCCGAAGCGCTAGAAGATGAGCTTTTCTCCCTGTAGGAGAGGCTCGGACCAAAAGCGTTTCCCAAAAAAGCACTCGACTATTTAAATGATTGGTCGGCTAACGACAAAGGTTGGCTGCGCAAGTTTTATCGACAAGGCTCCGACGAGCCGCACTTCGATTTGACGCCATCCACAGAAAAAGCTATCGCCTGGTTGGCGAGCCTTACGGAGCGCTCGTTTGTCGGGACAGAATCCCGGTTGCTTACACTTTTTGAACTCTTAAAGCAAATGAACGAGGGCAGTGAAACGGATCCGGAGCGTCGCATTACAGAACTGGAGAAGCGACGCGACGAACTCAATAATGAAATAGCGCGGATAGCAGACGGCGACCTCAGACTCCTGGACGAAGCGGCTTTGAAAGATCGCTTTCAGCAGTTTGTGAATGTTGCCCGTGAGTTGCTCACCGACTTTCGCGAAGTTGAGCAGAACTTCCGCAGCCTCGACAGAAAGGTGCGCGAACAGATTGCCCTGTGGGATGGTGGCAAAGGCGCACTGCTGGAAGAGATCATGGGAGAAAGAGACGCCATCGCCGACTCCGATCAGGGTCGTAGTTTTCACGCATTCTGGGACTTTTTGATGTCCAGCAGCAGGCAAGAAGAATTGACTCTATTGTTGGAGCGAGTTCTTTCACTGCCGGCGATTGCATCAACGAGCCCAGATCCCCGCTTGCGTCGCGTCCACTATGACTGGCTGGAAGCTGGCGAACACGCGCAAAGAACCGTCGCCACTCTTTCGCAGCAGCTGCGCAAGTTTCTCGACGATGCTGCATGGCTTGAAAATCGTCGAATCATGGATATCCTGCGAAGCATCGAAATAAAAGCCATCGAGTTTCGCAGCAATCCTCCAGGTGAAGAAATCATGACATTGGAAAATGTTGCGGCTGACATAGAGCTTCCGCTCGAGCGCCCGTTGTATACTCCGAAGACAAAGATAAAGATAAAACATAATGCCATCGAAGCCTCTGATGAAGATGAAATTGACACGGGAGCTTTATTCTCCAGAATATTTGTAGATAATGCGGCCCTGGCAAGACACATAAGGCAATCTCTTCGAGAACACTCACAAGTGACGCTCTGCGAATTAATCGAAAAACGCCCTGTCGAGCGGGGGTTGGCAGAACTGCTCACTTATTTCCAATTGGCCACAGGCGGAACCTTCGATGCCGTAATCAGCGAGCAAGAAACAGACATTGTGAAGTGGCAGCAGGAGAGCGGCACGACCAAGCAAGCCAGGCTTCCTCGAGTAATCTTTGTGAGGTAAAGGTGGAAGAACTCGATCTTGAAATTGTTCAAAAGCAAGACAGCCAAACTAATGAACTTTCGCATCTGATTGTTTCCTTACTCAAAGGAGTAATTTATCAAAGCGAGGATCAAAGACGCTGGACAGGATTGCTAAAACTACAACCGCGTGTTCGCGACTACGTCTCAATTATGGGATTAGAATTCGTTCTTGATGAAGCAGAGGGATATGCCTTCTTGCGCTCACAAATCCAAGATGAAGACTCTGAATCCACAATTCCCCGACTCGTTGCTCGCCGTCCGCTGTCATTTCACGTCAGTCTTTTGCTTGCACTCTTGCGCAAGCGGCTGGCGGAGTTTGATGCCGGTGGTGGTGACACTCGACTGGTGTTATCGCTTGACGAGATTGTCGAATTGATTCGGGTATTTTTGCCGGAAGGAACAAACGAGTCGCGACTGATTGATAAAATCGAAACTCATATCAATAAGATAATCGATCTGGGCTTTCTCAGGCGCTTGAAGACATCGCAGAAAACAGAAAGCTATGAAGTGCAAAGAATTTTGAAAGCCTTTGTCGATGCGCAATGGCTGGCAGAGTTCGACGTCAGACTCGAACAATACAAAGAGAAGCTGCAGGGCATGGCTGAGGAACAGATTGATGAGTAATTCTCGTACGGAAGATGATGCCGGCACTCAACAATTGAGCCTCGATCTTGTGCCAGGCGTAGATCCGACATTATTCGGATTTCGACTGAAGCGGCTTGAAATATTCAATTGGGGAACATTCAACGGTCATGTTTGGACCTTAAATGTTGATGGAAAAAATTCGCTGCTAACAGGCGATATTGGATCGGGCAAATCAACCCTCGTCGATGCAATTACAACACTATTGGTTCCTTCCCAACGCGTTGCTTACAACAAGGCGGCCGGTGCTGGAGTAAAAGAACGCACGCTGCAATCTTATGTACTCGGATTTTACAAATCAGAAAGAAATGAGTCCACCGGTACTTCAAAGCCGAGATGAGGTAAGTACACGCGAAGTTGAGTTGCAGAATCAACTAACTGAAACTTCCGTCGAATTTCAAAGAAGGAAAGAAGAGCATGCACTTTTGGCATCGGAGATCCAGAGTTTAAAGTCTCGCCGCAGCAATATTCCGCTTGCTCAATTGTCCATGCGCGATCAGTTGTGCGCAGGCTTGAAGGTTTCGACGGACATGATGCCATTTGCGGGGGAATTGCTTCAAGTTCGCGAGGACGAAAAAGATTGGGAAGGTGCAGCCGAAAGGCTCTGCCATAATTTTGCACTTTCAATCTTAGTGCCGGACAAACACTACGCCGATGTGGCAAATTGGGTTGATCGCACGAATGTCAAAGGACGTCTCGTGTATTTTCGCGTTCGCAACACACGCCGACGTGAAGATATGGATTTGTCGAGACAAATACTTGCAAACAAACTCTCAATCAAATCTGATTCAGAATTATTTGACTGGTTAGAAGGTGAGATCAATTACAGATTCAGGCATGTGTGCTGCGATAGCCAGGACCAATTTCGTCGTGAATCCAGAGCAATAACGCGCGCCGGACAGGTCAAATCTCCTGATGACAAACATGAAAAGGACGACCGGCATCGCATAGACGACCGCAGTCGCTACGTACTGGGATGGACAAATAAGGCCAAAATTGAAACCCTCGAGGCCAACCTGAAAAACCTGGAGAGGCTAATCGGGGAGTTAGGAGCAACGATTGGCACGCTTCAGACTGAGAGAACGCAGCTATCAGAGAAATTGAACGCCATATCCAAGCTTGAAGAATACGAGAACTTTGGTGAAATCGATTGGCAATCAGCTGTTTCAGAAATTACAAGACTTGAAGAAGAGAGGCGTCATCTTGAATCAGCTTCAGATGTCCTTAAACAACTGAATGAAAAACTGCGTGAGGCAGTCGCAAGAATTGTTGAACTAAGCGAACAAAGAGATGTCAAAAGCGACAAATGCTCAAAAACCGAGCAGAAAAAACTGGATGCCGAAACACTTGCGGCACAAACAAAGGAAACGCTGCATACATCCGATCTGGAAAAACAAGGTGAGTATTTTGATCCGATAAGATCGATGCAAATCGCCGTTTTGGGCGACATCCAAATAACCATCGAATCATGTGAATCGCGCGAACGTGAGATGCGGGAATTTCTACAAAATCAGATCGATGCGGAGCAGAAAAAAATTGAAAGACTGCAGGAAAAAATTGTTGCAGCAATGACCAAGTTCAAACAAGAGTTTCCCATTGAAACGCAGGACTTCGACGCTAACGTAGAGGCATCAGGTGAGTATGAAAAAATGCTCGGAGATTTGCAATCTGACGACTTGCCGAGGTTTCTGGCGCGCTTTAAACAATTGCTGAATGAAAATACAATTCGCGAAGTCGCAAATTTTCAATCTCAGTTAATGGCATACAGAGAATCAATTAAAGAGCGTATTGGAAAAATCAATACATCACTCAAGGAAATCAAATACAACGAGGGGCGCTATATTTCACTGGAAGCTCTACCAACGCTGGACGTTGAAATCAGGGATTTTCAGGTCGAGTTGAGAGCCTGCACGGAAGACACATTTACCGGCTCGGAAGAGCAGCAGTACTCCGAAGCCAAATTCTTGCAAGTGAAGACGATCATCGAACGATTCCGTGGACGCGAAGGTCAGACCGATATCGACAAGAAGTGGACAGCTCGTGTAACAGACGTGCGTAATTGGTTTTCATTTGCCGCATCAGAACGCTGGAAAGAAGATGACAGCGAACACGAGCACTACTCCGACTCCGGCGGCAAGTCCGGCGGACAAAAGGAAAAACTGGCCTATACAATTTTGGCAGCGAGCCTTGCCTATCAATTTGGTCTCGAGTTGGGCGAGGCAAAGTCACGAACTTTTAGATTCGTTGTTATAGACGAAGCATTTGGCAGAGGCTCTGACGATTCGGCTCAATACGGTCTTAAACTCTTCGAGCAGCTCAATTTGCAATTATTGGTTGTGACACCATTGCAAAAGATACACATAATCGAGCCATTCGTATCAAATGTAGGCTTCGTCCACAACGATGGTGGCAATGCTTCCAAATTACGAAATTTGACAATTGAGCAATACCACCAAGAGAAGCAAAGGAACGGCAATTGGGCTGGACAAGACCTTCAGAACTAAAAGCGCAGGTTATGCGGCTCTGGGAACGCGGCGAGTTGCTTCGCTCACTGATTTCTGACGAACCGGTTTTTCCAAAGAGACTGAAGTTTACATGCCCGACCTCTTCTGAAATCTCAGAACAATATGACGCTGTGCGCAAGTGGGTCACGGAGGTCAAGGATGTTCCTCATTGCCGAATCGTAATGCGAGAATACAAGCACCGCGTGTTTGGAAAGAACGAGCTGCCTGCAGAAGCGTGGGTTGACACCGCCGATCAAGCATTTGCATTAATCGGAATGCGTAAAGAAGCCTCACGATTTCGCGAAATTTTGAATTTGACAAATCACCGTCAACCGGCGCTGATTAGCTGGTTGCACAAGCGGCCACTGCAGGCACTTGATTTATTTGAGGACTGGGAACGCTTGCTGTCCACAGTTGAATGGATGCAGGCCAATAATCGTCCGGGCATATATCTTAGACAAGTGGATTTAAAAGACATCCACACTAAGTTCATAGAATCGCATCTTTCAACTCTTTCTGAATTGCTTGATTTGGTCCTGCCTCCTGAAGCGATTGAAAACGAGGCGACAGGAGTAAATCAATTCGCCCGCAAATACGGTTTTCTTTCAAAACCATCTTTTGTGCGGTTTCGAATTCTGGATCCACATCACCAGCTGTTCCCCATCGCTGGTAACCAGGATATAAGCTTGGATTCTTCAAGTTTCGCTCAGCTGTCACCACCAGTTTCGAGGGTCTTTTTTACTGAAAACGAAGTGAATTATCTCGCCTTTCCACCCGTCGCCAAAAGTATGGTCATTTTTGGGTCAGGCTATGGGTTTGAACGTTTGGAGAAAGCTCGTTGGCTGCATGAACGCAGTATTTATTATTGGGGTGACATCGACACTCATGGCTTTGCAATCTTAGCCTCTGCCCGAAAATATTTCTCGCAGACTCGCTCGCTGCTAATGAATGAAGAGACACTATTAAGGCATCGATCTTTTTGGGGAAAGGAGCCGTCGCAATTCGGAGCGGAGAAATTGCCACAGCTTACCGCCGATGAACAGTTACTCTACAGCAATCTAAAATGGAACACATGGCAAGAAAACATCAGGCTTGAGCAAGAACGAGTAAGTTGGGCTTTTGCAATTGAAGCGATTCACAAAATTGTTAGCGAAGGATGATTGCCACAGTGGCTGCTGAACTTGTTGCTAGATCAGCGCTCCACAATCTGGAGAATGTTGGGATTGTTAGAGAAACGACGGGTCGCCAACGTGGACGTGTGTCAGTGTACGATGCCTACTTAAGCATTCTGCAGCGCGGAACAGAGCTCTAAAAGTAGCGGTGAGCAACATGCCAATCACAATCAAAGTGGGCGACTTCTTCGATTCGCAAGCTCAGAGGATCGTCAACGCCGTCAACTGCGTCGGAGTTATGGGAAAGGGAATCGCCCTGGAGTACAAGAAGCGGTTTCCCGATATGTTTGCCGACTATAAGAAAAAATGCGCAAACAATGAAGTCCTCAGTCGCAATTGGTTGTACGAACTGCTTTCCGTTCAAAGCGCATGGCTACGCAACCTCGGGCGGCTCGCGAGCCGCCCCTACACACATTCTTCAACTAGAAAGTCATTCAAACATGCTAACAATATCTGACCATCGACACCATTTGTAGTGCCAAACTCCGAACTTCGTTCAGACCCCCGCATTCAATTTCGGCAAACCATTTCCAGGCCTTTAATTCCGAACTTGCTTAATTCTCGCTAAGTGCACGGTATTGCATTTAGATTGCGAAATTTCCCAGACGTCGTCTCCTACCGATTCTGCAAATGACTCCAGGAGCAGCGACTCATGAGGCGACAGCTTGCCGGCAAGTAACTTCACGCGAAGGTTCGACATGACCGAGAGCTTGAGCGATTTACTGCGTTTGCTTGGAGCATACTTTACAAAGAGCACCCATTTGCCGGTCGGGCAGTCGCAAACGCGACTCTTGCCAGCAGCATATAACCCGATGGCGTAAAAGCGGCTTATTTACCACTGCACATTTCCTCTCAGCTGCAGGGGCGGCTTACAAGCTGCCATCTTCCTGCTTTTAGGAATTCATCTCCCGCAGGGGCTTACCCTGGGACTACAATAATGACTCCGAACATCGAGTTCGCTCTGCGGAGATGCCATGACTCAATCACCAATTGACAAGCAGATACCGGAACCTCTGCAGCGACAAATTCGCAAAGCCGCCAATGAGGTCGATCTCAATCATTGGTATCCGGCTCAGCGCGGCATCGTCCCACAATTCCGCCTGGGCGATCGCTGGTGTAGCATTTTATGGCTGTTGCCCGCTGCCTTCGCAGGCGCTGTCGCAGTGTTCGGCATCGCGCTGGAGATTTATGACCTGCCGGCTATTCAAGCGTTCGTAGCAAAGTATCCAGGCTGTGTGGTGACGAAAACCTCTTACCAGGGTTTCCCCTTGTGGCTCCGGGTGCAGCACTTCATCAATCTCTTTTTCCTCCTGTTCATCATGCGCTCGGGGATACAAATTCTTGCCGACCACCCTCGACTGTATATGGACAACAACTGCACGCCGGGAAGAGAATGGTTTCGCTTTCAGAAGGCTGTGCCCATGGATAGGTTGTGGACTGCAAGAGATGATGCGGTGACGCTTCCAGGATGGTTCGGCATTCCCGGGCTCAGGCACTCGATTGGGCTAGCCAGGTGGTGGCACTTCTCGTGCAATTTGTTTTGGCTTCTAAACGGCGTGACCTTCTACGCGCTTTTGTTTTCTACCGGACAGTGGGAGCGATTGGTTCCGACGACCTGGGACGTTTTCCCGAATGCGCTTTCGTGCATGATTCAGTACGCTTCATTACATATGCCACCAGAAAACGGTTGGCTGCGCTACAACTCTCTGCAGCAGTTGGCATACTTCACGACTGTTTTTATTGCACCGCCGCTTGTGGTGTTCAGCGGCATCATGCAATCACCCGCGGTATCAAACCGCGCCAGTTGGTTTGGAAAGATATTCAATCGCCAAGTCGCAAGAACAATACACTTCGGCGTTCTGCTCTGGTTTGTACAATTCATAGCCATACACGTGACGATGGTATTTGTGACGGGCTTCCGTCGCAACCTCAATCACATCATGGTCGGAACCGACACGCAAGCCTGGACCGGAACCATAATGGCAACAGTCATGCTCGCCGCGTTGGGTGCATTGTGGTTGTGGGCAACTCCATTCACGCTGAGACACGCACGGTTTATTCAGCGCGTCGGAACTGCACTGATTGGGCCGTTCATGCGCGGCATGGAAATCTGGTCGCCGACGACGCAATTCACCGAGAAAGACATTGCACCATTTCTATGGCCCAACGGCAAACTGCCGGACTCAGATGAGTTCAACAAGCTAGCGGAGGGCGATTTCGCCGACTACAAATTAGTCGTCGGCGGGCTGGTGAATAAGCCGGCGGAGTTCAGTTATGCCGAATTGAAATCGATGCCGAAGCAAGACCAGATCACAAACCATTTTTGCATTCAGGGGTGGACTGGCGTTGCGAAATGGGGCGGCGTTGCAATGATGACGATTATGGAGAAAGTGCAACCGCATCCGGAAGCGAAATACGTCTTGTTCTATTCATTTGGCGAGGGGCACGACGGTGGATTCTATTGGGACGCGCATTCGATTGAGAACATGCGGCATAAGACATCGATTTTGGCTTATGAAATGAATGGCAAATCTTTGGGTATTTTGCACGGTGCACCCCTACGCTTGCGATGCGAGAACGAGCTCGGCTTTAAGCTGGTGAAATGGATCCGCCAGATTGAATTTGTAAGCGACTTCAAGAACATCGGAAGCGGACAAGGCGGCTACGCGGAAGACAATGAGTTTTTTGCGTACAGTGATCCGATTTGAGCGTGACATAATAAGGCGATACGGGGCAAAGCCCGAATTCGCCGCCTTCGCCACGATGTGCATGCTATGAAAGAGAAAATTTTTACTGCAATCCTGTCAGGAGTCGCTCTCCTGATGATCGCCTATTTGATCTCCAGTTCTATGCCAAGCGCTGTATCGCAGCAAGAGCGTATTCCGATTCGCATTGGCTGGCAGCTGGCGACGTCTACACAAGGTCAGATCGTGGAGGTTCTAAAGCGAACCGACCTCTTAGACGGGCTTGGGCTGAACCCAACCTTCGTTCCGTTCAGCTATGGAGAGCCTGAAGTCTCCGCTGCCTTAAAAGGCGATCTTGACGTTATGTTCTCGAGTGGGCAGTCGGTAAACAACCTGCTTGCCAGGGGCGGAAAGTGGAAAGTCCTGGGGCGCCTGCACTACATTCAGGCAGCTCTTATGGTGCCGCCTGACTCACCGATCAAAGAAATCAAAGACCTTAGAGGCAAAACAGTAGCGTGTACTTTCGGCACCATCGGTCATCGAGAAGCTACCCTCAAAGAAAGGGCTGCCGGGCTCAATCCACAGAAAGATGTCAACCATGTCAACATGGACATACTTGAGATCCAGAAATTGGTCGAGTCCGGTGGACGAGAGAAGTGGGGAAAATTTGACGCGGTTGCCCTGTGGGATCCTGATATCTCGATGTTTCAGAAGGACGGCGCAGCGCGAGTCCTGAGCTCTCACCGCGCGATTCACCTTATCTCGGTCTCTGACAAGTTCATCAATAATAATCGCCCGGCGACAATCCGATTTTTGGAGGGCGTGGCGCAATCGTGGGAATTTTTCAACCACTTTCGCGAAAGAGTCAATCAGTGGTATATCGATGATTCACAGTTTGGATTCACGTCGGCTGCTCTCAATTCAGCCGCGAAACAAGATCCGAATTTTGATGCAAAATCGCTTTCAGACATAGAGCTTCGATTAGACGATGAATCCCTGTGCCTATTGGACACGGGAGCAAAATGGTCGCAAGAAAACGGATACACGCAGACTGTAGTGCCAATTCGACAGGCTGTGGACCAGACTTTATTGGCTGCGGCAACCAAGGGCATCGCCGGCGGACATTTTGAAAGGCCTGAAGTCATTTTGCCGTCGACTCGCGAAGTAGCATTGAAAGACGAAAGTGGTGACTTTCTCGGGTCGATACCGCTGTGGGGCATTTTTCTTTTGCAGGTTGCTGTAACCCTGGCTGCAATTGAGGCCGGGCAGTGGCTTGGGGTTCGTCGCGCGCGTTTGCCTGAGCACGAGCGTGAGTCGGAGACAGCAGTCAGCGCAGTCTCTGGAGCCGTGCTTGCTCTTCTCGCCTTCGTGCTTGCTCTCACATTCGGTGCGGCGGCAAGCCGTTATGACTTGCGCAGAGACGCTTTGATGGGCGATGTAAACGCCATTCAGACGACCTACATGCGCGCGGGGCTTGTGCCGGATCCGTACAGAACCCTGACGCGGTCATTGCTTCGTGATTATGTTGAAGTCAGAATGAGCGCTGGCGATGTGTATGGAGATCCGGAGCAATTGATTGCGTTGAGGGCTCGCACCGCCGCTCTTACGAAAATGCTCTGGACTCAAGCCGAGGGTCTGGCGGAAAAGGATTCCAACGATATCTATGCACTTTTTTCCGAAGGCATCACCGACATGGTCGAGTATCAGAACAAGCGCGTTGCTTTCGGCACAAACTTCCGCATTCCCACCTTCGTTTGGATAATATTGGTATTGTCGTCGTGCATTTCGATGTTTATTATGGGGTTCCAGTTCGGGATTACCGGCAAACGTAGTTTTCCATCGCAATTGGCTCTCGTTCTCACTTTCGCTCTGGTGATTCAACTAATCTATGACCTGGATTCGCCGGGCAAAGGCTACGTTCATCTCAACCAGCAACCGATGATTGACCTTTACCAGAGTCTTTCTGATTCTAAGTGAGCACCGCTGGCAGTACTCATGCATATTTAAGACACCCGGTCATGCCCCTGGAGAGCCTGGAGTTTCATTTGAATTTGGCTCTTGAACAGGAGGTTGCTCAGGCAGAGTGACAGGCGGCACTTCATTTGCGTTGCCCTGTCCTGAATCTGAACCGGTCTGAGTGGCATTCGGTTGCGGTTGAGAGGGCATTGTTTCAACTTGCGGTGTCGCATCAGTGGAAGGTGCCTCTGCCGGTTTGGGCGGCGGCGGCATGAGCATGGATAGTCCTGCCAATATCGCCAGCACCAAAATACCGCCGGCGACCATCATGGCCAATCCGTACTTTTTCTTCAGGGCAAAAGGACAATCCCTGGTCATAAACTTGCCGTCCGCTCGCTTAAACAAGGGAGCATTACGGCGCTCTTCGCGCTTAAATATCAGTTCTTCAGCCTCGGGAAGGTCCATTCCGGCAAAGTTGTATACGTTGGCATTGCACTTGTCGCAATAACGAAACCGGTCCTTGGGTGCGTCCATCTCACCCCAGGTGAAGGGGCAGGTTTTTTGCGCCATCTTATAATTTTCAATCGGAATGCACGGCTTGGGTGGCTCGGCTTCTTTTTCAGCCACTTTCTGAGCCAATTTCTCTTGCGATCTGGCTATTGAGACAGACAGGTTCTGCAAGATAAGGCTGTGATCAAGCATAGTCTTGGGCACAAAGCGCTCCGACTTTCGCTCACGCAGTGGCGCCATTACCTTATTGGTCGGACCCTTGAAAGGTCCCTTCGGCAAAGCTTGTTGCCGCTCCGCCGGGGTCTGTCCTTGCAAAGTGGCTCCGCCTGCCTCCTCATCGTCCGCCGGGCAGAGCTGGTCAAACGAGAAACCGTCAAGCGGATGAGGTGAGCGGGCAACGCGCAGTGGAGACGGAGACATTTCGCTAGCAGGCGGTAGTGCAGATTCAACTGTTTCATTCAGCAAGTCTGTTTCCATGGGCAGCGAATCCGAACTCATCAGCCCAAACCGGCGAATCTCGTCCATTGTTTTCCGCCTTAATCGAGTTGGTGGCGAAGGTGCCGGATCTGGTTCAGGAGGGTTCATCGATGTTTTTCCTCAAGCTGAATTTGACTCAGTAGGTTTCCTGTTCCTGATCATACCTAAGTGACATCGGTCCACATTTTTCTACCCGGTTGCAGTCATAATATAATCTTGGCCCTGTGTTGGCTGGAGCTTCTGGATGAATTTCGCTCGAAGATCTGTAATGTACACAGCTTTCCTTTGCTGCGTACTGTCATTGTCAGCGTGTAGCAATGCACCAACAGTAAATTTGCCCAGCCTGCCAGCCGACTCTCAGACTGCCGATACAGAGACTGAGGAGACTTTACTCAAAAACTTATCTGAACAACAGGCAGACCGCCCGAAAAACTCTCCTCAATTGGAAAAGCCATTGGAAAAACTCGCCTCCTACTATGAGCTTAGAAATCGATACGATCTCGCCGAGCAGTATCTAGAGTCAATGACAGTGTGCCATGAAACCAATTGGAACTGGGAAAGATTGTCGACCGCCCTTGCCGAACAGAAAAAATTCGATCAGGCAATTGAGGCGATGAAGCATAGCGTTTTGCTGGTTGAAAGTAAAAACAAGGCCGACAACACAGCCGCCGCGTACATCCGCTATGCAAAACTTTTAGAAAAGGCAGGCCGGCAGTCAGAGTCCATTTCGTACAGGCAAAAGGCACATACGCTAGCGCCCAACGTCAAAAATTCCACTGTCCGCTGGCATTAAACGACAGGATCTCGCTAATACACACCTGCGCGTATCAGCCTTTAGGACGATATGCCACCGAGAGTTCGGTTGTAATTATAGAAAACGTTCGCTGGGGGCGAATAGTGCTGTGACATTGAAGTATCCAAATCAAAGGCTGGCAGTTTACGATCAGCTGGTATCGGAAGGTAGCTGCATAAGTGCCATAGCACAGATCGCCTGGGCCTGTGGATTGCGATGTCCGCAGGATTTGTCTCAGGTTAGAAGCGAATATGAATCAGGAGCATGCGGATCGCTGCATACGGCACGCAAAATTTTAGAAGAGACTGTTCCGGAATTTGCAGAGGAAATTTGGCAGCAACTGCTCGCCAAAGTCGAGCAGTACAAAATTTGCAGAAATAAGGCACATTGCCGGGGCATTAATTTGCAGCCGAGCGTAATTGATTGCAGCCGCATGGCGCCTGCAGTTATGGATCTCCTCCTGCAACTGATCACGGAGCACAGCAAAAATCACAATATGGACGGCATCGCAGGCACTAAATGAGAGAGAAGCCCTGGACTGCGCATCATCCAAAATGATGACTACAGAACGCGCATCACCTGTTAGATGCTCTCCGGCGCTTTGGTCGTTTGCTGCCACCATCTTTAGCCTTCAACGATGCAGACACAATGGGACAGGGAAATGGGTTTTGATCGATCAGGCAATCAGAACAAATGTCTTCTTGTTGATTTGGGCAGGTTTCCGGCTGTATAGCCTGCCCCCATTTGGTGCCCAACTCTTTTAAAACCAGCATCAGCGCGCGGAGATCGTTGCCCATTGGAGTCAAGGAATATTCAACGCACGGCGGCACGCTTGCATGAACAGTCCGCGTAACAAGTCCACTCTCTTCCATTTCGCGCAACCTATCTGTGAGCGTCTTGGGGCTGATTCCCTTTAAGGACTTGAGTAGAAACGATGGTCTTTTGGGACCGGTAAACAAGTCTCGGAGTATGGGCACGGCCCACTTATTGCCGATCAAATGAACTGCCAGATCGATAGGGCAAGACGGATGATTTCTTTTTTGTAGCCGCATTTGAAGACCCGCTCGTCGAGTATTAACTTCACAAGAGAACCGCCGAGAAAAGGCAGGGGTTGCATTTGTTCAATGCAAGTAACTATACCACTGCTTGCATAGTACTTCAAAATGTGAAATAAAGCCTGTACAGTCAGTTAATCAAGAAAATTACCCGAGACCTTTTGGCGCTTCAGCGAGGGAAAGCAGGGGCTGTATATGCACGACAAGCGCCGCGAGTGCCAAATGATCTGCAGGCGAATGGATTTGAAAGAATCAACAGCCAATTATTCGTCTGCAATGCCATGTCCAATTGACGTGCTCAAGGTTTTTGATGATGTCTTGAGACATTTCCAGATTGCCGAGGTGATCCGCGCCAAGGATCTCCGATCGCGATCCAAGCAAAAAGTGGTTGCAATTTCGAGTTCAGCCGGACGCCTAATCTACCGCAGAAGGAGATGTTCGTTGCCGAGCAAACATCGCGCTCTGGCAATCGAACTGTTTTACACGTTGAGTGCACAGTACCGGACAATAGCTGCGGACATCCCACTATTGGAACGGTGATTACGCTTATGGGAAAATCAATTTACAAGCGGCTTGAATTATCAAAAAAAAGAACGAGAGCGGCAGAAACAAAAGCACAACAGAAGGAGCCAGCGAGCTATTCATGATGAAACAAGAAAGTAAAGCAACTGCGGTCAAACAGAACGCTGAAATCGGCGTCGAGCAATTCGATCATGTTGAGCTTTTTGTGGGCAACGCCCTGCAAGCATGTTATTACTATCATCGAGGTTTCGGCTTCGATATTGTTGGTTATCGAGGTTTGCAGACAGGCGCGCGAGATGCAGCGTCATATGTTCTTCGGCAGAATGACATTTATCTGGTTATTACAAGCGCGCTTTCGCCAGATCATCCTGTTGCACAACACGTGCAAAAACATGGTGACGGCGTAAAGTGCATTGGGCTAAGAGTTAAAGATGCGCGGCAGTCTTATGAAGCGGCTCTAAACAGAGGTGCGCAAGGTTTGATTGAACCCAAAATTCAAGAAGATGAGGACGGCATTTTTATTTCCGCATCGGTTGCCGCCTATGGAGATACGATTCATACATTCATAGAGCGAGACAATTACCGGGGTGGATTTGCTCCGGGGTACAAAGCAGTCAGCGAGCTAACAGCTGGCAGCGGATTGCTAAGCGTGGATCATATTGTCGGAAATGTTGAAGTCGGTCGCATGGACTACTGGGTTGATTTCTATGAGCGAGTATTCGGATTTCATGTAATACAACGATTTGGCGCTAAAGACATAGTTACGCAGTATTCAGCGCTTTTGTCGACAGTAATGGCAAGTCAAAATGGCAAAATCAAACTGCCAATAAACGAACCGTTTTCAGCGCCCAGGCGATCGCAGATACAGGAGTATTTAGATTACAATTCCGCCCCCGGAGTACAACACATAGCCTTTTGCACTGAAGACATCGTTGGCACGGTACAAGCATTGCGCAAGCAGGGAATAGAGTTTCTCTCGGTGCCTCGCTCATACTATGATGCTCTTACAGATCGCGTTGGGCAAATAGATGAAGACATCGACTTGCTTGCGGAGCTGGGCATCCTCGTGGACCGCGAGTCGGAAGGTTATTTACTTCAGATCTTCACAAAGCCAGTCGAAGACCGTCCGACTTTGTTCTTTGAAGTGATTCAACGCAAGGGGGCAAACGGCTTTGGTAAAGGAAACTTCAAAGCATTGTTTGAGTCAATTGAGCGCGAGCAATCCAGAAGAGGAAACCTCTGATTTCTACTCACTACAAAGAGTCAATATGAAACCACCTGCAATACCGGCAAGTGCCGGATCGACAACTGACGCTTGCCGGGCAGCTGGTATTTCCAGGCAAAGCGCGAATAGAACAACGCCACGCAGGCTGGTTGTGCCTTCGTCAATCCGATCAAAGAGCGAATACTGCGCTGGCGTACATAATTATTGTTCGACGCCCACGATCTCGAATCAGCCCATGCAGTGCATTGGCAAAGAAGGTCTGGGTAATTAAGGATGCTTTCTCACGGAGTATGATAGCGATTACTTTCCTTGTAACATTTTTTCTTTCCTACATCTGGCACATGCTGGGTGTAACCATTGGTTATCATCGCCTGCTGGCGCACCGTTCTTTCAAATGCCCTAAAGCAGTCGAATACTTCTGGGTAACCGGAGGTTATCTTGCCTGGCAAAGCTCTCCTTTGTGGTGGGCAACCATTCATCGCGCACATCACCGGTATACGGACAGAGCGCGCGACCCTCACAGCCCTCTTCACGGCATCAAACATGCATACTTAGGTTGGTTTTTTCGGCCGACATATCCTGAATACATCAATCCGGAGATCCAGGCCAAAGACCTGGTGAAGGATCCTCTTTACCGCTTCCTCGAGCAAGGCGGCAACTGGCATAAAGGACATCTGCTTTCCATGTTTATCGGTATGACTTTTCGATTGCTGCTCTTATTAATGTTCGGCTGGGAAATCGCATTGGGTAGCCTTTTGGCTGGTTTAACCGTACAACAAGTTCCATTTTTACTTAATGTGGTCTGTCACATTCGTCGCCTGGGCTACAAGAACTTTGCCACCAGTGACGAAAGCGTCAACGTCTGGTGGGTTGCGGTACTCACCTGCGGAGAAGGTTGGCACAACAATCACCATGCTTTTCCAGGGTCAGCGCGAAGTGGCTTCAATCGTTTCGAGTTTGATCCTTCATGGCTTTTGATCCGCTTTATGAAATTGATCGGGCTGGTCGATTGGATGCACGAAGAGTCGATACATTCCATTTTCAAGGGCGACGGACATCAGCTGGAAGTGCGATCGTAAAATATTGATCTGAGCCTGAAGGTAACGGGCAGATCCACTGCATGCGATTGGCGACAAAGTGTCCGCGTGCTGAGATTGGTTCATCCGGAGCCGTAATTGTAGTCAAGAAATATTTTGAAAGAAGCAAAAGAAATGCGCACCATCACTGATGCGCATTCCATCGAGGGCTGATAGCTCTTTCTATAGAGCTGGGGGAAAGATGACAGTGTCAATCACGTGCACCACACCGTTGCTGCACATGATGTCGGTCTGAATGACCTTGGCACCGGCGACAGTGACTCCTTCAGCGCCGGCCTTTATAGCGATGTCGGCGCCTTCGACAGACTTGGCGCTGGCATGCTTGACCACATCTTCGGCCTTGAGCGAGCCCGGGACTACATGGTAGGTCAACACTTTTGTGAGTTTCGCCTTATCCTTCAGCAGCGCCTCCAAGTCACTCTGCGAGACCTTTTTAAAAGCCTCATCAGATGGTGCAAAAACAGTAAAAGGACCTGCTCCTTTGAGTGTATCCACCAGACCTGCTTCCATCAGCGCTGTCACCAGTGTGCTGAAAGAACCAGCAGCCTGAGCTGTTTCAACAATATCTTTAGTTAATGTCGTTTGCATTTGTTTTTCTCCAGTTGTTTTTCTCGAACATTGAGCGTACACAGGCTCCGCATACGGCAGAGCGCCACTTAAAACAGCCATCAGCGAAGCAGTAGCGACGACTTTCAATCTCTTTCTTGCATTCATTTGAACGCCTCCTATTCATCGATACTGGGAAGGTTACGCGGTGAAAGTGAACGCCCAGTGAACTACAGGTGTGTCTCGACTTCCTCGAGAACTCTATGGACGCCGCCATTTCACTTTCATGACTCACCCAGCTCCAAACGCCGCTTCGATTGCTGCCATTGCCGCAAGTTCTTTGTTGTGCAAATGGATCTTGGGCAATATCAAATCAATTCTCTCGAATGTTTTCTCGGTGGCGAGCAATTGCTGCAGCTCATCAGCATCAAAGTCAAGCATGCCGGCGGCTATAAACGAAAGACTCTCAGCGTCTTCATCTTCTGAGAAGGTACACTGCAAATCTTTTTTGTAAACACGTCTGACTAGCGAAATAAGTTGATTCATCGCAGCCTTGAGAGCAGTCACACTGACGACCTGCGTGAAGTGCACAGGGGCATCATGCAGCGTGGAGAAGTTAGCCGACAGATATGACTTCCCGTGGAAATAGCTGTTGATGCGAACCCTGTCACTTCCGACAGTGATAATGTCAGACCGCCCGTCCGGTCGCCTCTGAGCCTGTATCACTTTGGCGATGCAGCCGACCTGACTTTGCGACGCATCGCACTCAGAGTTGACCACGATAAACTCGCGAGTACTCGCCAATATATCTGCCAGCATTTCTCGGTATCGATACTCGAAAATATGCAGCGGTAGCATAGAATTCGGAAGTAGTACGACGCCTGGAAGAGGAAAGACGGGAAGTCTGGTACGCGAGCTCTTAATCATGTCAGTCACCGCTAGGTTAAGGTGAAAGTCTCACACAATCACCATAAACCCCTACCATGAACAATATGTGAACCAGCTTCTCACGTCTCTCGCAGCGCAGCGGCGCGCCTCTTCAACTTCTTCATGGCACTGTTGAGCAGACGCCGCACGGTCGCGACAGTCTGCCCCTCAGATGCAGCGATTGCATTTAAGGTTTTGCATTCGCTCGTACCTATCCCATACCGCAGGCAGATTGCTCGCCTCTCTTCTTCTGTCAAAAACGAATGATCTTCTTCGCTGACAGCCTGGGGCTGCGGTCCCCTCGAACGCCCGGACCATGATGTATGCATGTCATCCAGGTGGAACTCAGACTCTGTGTCTGCGACAAAACTTGAAGTCAGGGACTGATCAAGGTTGGCGCCGGAGCCGACTGGAATATCCTCACTCTTGTCATACATAGCGGGTCGCCTTTTCGCATCGTTTTTCCTGGTGACCTTAATCTAGATCGCGAGAATAAACGTCGCGTGAACTTCGCTCACTTTTTGGTGAGCAATTCAGGACGCTCGAGGGCAAGAAAGTGAAACGCTGCAATGACGAGGGCGTGAGTAATTGCACCAGTGCGAATTGCATCGCTTATTTTATGAAGCGGAATGAAGAGGCTATTGATTCGCTCGGTACCTGTCTCGTCGAATCTCGGCAACTCCGTGTGGCGAACTCCTTCCGCCAAGTATGTGTAGCAGAAGTTGTCTTGCAGCGCCGGGTTTGGGTGGTTCTTCCCGAGATACGTCCATCGCTCTGCGACGCACCCGGTCTCCTCTAGTAGCTCCCTCATCGCCGCGGCGAGAGTCGTGCCGTCTCCGGGGTCGACGCACCCACCCGGTATCTCGAGCGTCACCCCCTCAACACCATGGCGATATTGTTCGACCATGAGGACGGAATTTTCTGAGTTGAGGGCGATGACATTAACCCATGGACTGCAACTGAGCGTGTAGAACTGCGCTCTCTGTCGGTCGGCCCCCTTAGACTCGGAGAGGATGCTGCTCACAGAAAAGACCTTGCAATCCGCGAGCAACTTCTTGGAGAGCGACTGCCAGAGCAGCCAACTGTAGGGTTGAGGATGATTAATCATCTCCTGTGCTCACCTCCTCCGCCCGAGATGGCACCACTCACCAGGGCGTATGCCAGCGGCAGTATCCTCACTTCGACAGGGTACACGCGCAGGAGCCTGGAGAATACTCCAGGCCTGCATTGCCGTCCGAGCACAGCGACAGCCCGCCCGCACACTTCCAGAGTCAACGACATGTCTCGAGCGGCGCAGACAGTGTGCAACCGAAGAAGATTCTCTCGTATACGCGCTGACAGGGGAAACATTCTAAAAGCGCTCGCTCCTGCCCGCTGTATATTCGAGAAGCTGATCACACCGCTCTTCCCGCTGGCATAGAGACCAACTGTGCTGCCCTCGCTAGTCGCAAACAAATTCGCCTCGATTTCCAGGGCTCTCACTTGCCACCACCATTCGTGTGAACTCCGCTCTCGCAAGTTCTGATTATCAGCAATCCATTTACCTTCCAGAGTGTGTGCTCTGCATCAGGACCGACTTTGCTCGGTACCTGCACTTCAATATTTCTCAAGTCGTACGCGATCTCGGCGCCGCGATCTGTGAGACGTTCATACAGGCTGATAGCCAGGTCAGTCCAATTCTTCGTATCGTGTGCAACATTAGCAATCATAATATTTCTCCTTTGTACTCTGAGCGGAGTAATTTTTGATTTCCCGCCCGCATTAAATTAATGACGCCTTACAGTGAACAAGGTGTGAATTCAATGCCGATTTTTAAAGGTACAACCCAATCGGTGATTAGCCGCTCGGAGGATTTGGACTATGAAGGACATTTCCTTCCCGTCCTGCATAGGATTGCCAAAGCCTTAAACAGGCGTGTCCGAATCTCTTTTTTGAAAGATGCGTAAAAACATCGAGACATTCCTTAGCGCCAGCTCCACTGTATGCGATTCGGAACAAAGTGTCCGCGTACCGAGAGTCTTTATCGAGATTTGCTTTTCCATATGATTCTTGCAGCTTAATGCGTCTTACCGGCCCTTCGTAGCCGGCCAGATTATATAGAAGTACGGGCACTCTCATGAATTACATCTTATGGGTGCCGAGGCAGTATTTATGGGCGCTTTCAGTCCTTAACTTTCACAAGAATCTCACATTTGGAGCCGAATAGATTCAGGGTAAAATCTGTATCGAAATGAAGACAAATCGCTCCACTCTTTTAGCTTCAAGCTTGCTGTGCCTTGTCACCGCTGCCGCATTGTTCGCGGAGAATGCCTCAGCGGTGCCAAAGCTGGTACAAGTGCTGCAACTACGCCAAAACCATGTCTACTTAGGAAAACTCAGGGTTTTGTTAACACCGCAAGCAATGAGGCTGGACGGTCTCGGAAAATTTCGCTTCACATTAATTTCTCGAGCTCCAAAGTGGCAGGTGACAGCATTTCGTCCGGAAGACCGAATTTCATTCACTCAATCTTTTGATGAATTTTGCGACCAGGGACTTTTTTCAAACATGGTCATGCCACAGAGAGAAAACACCATGCAAAAGGGAGGCGCAAAGTTACAGTTAAAGGTTTCCGGCTTTCCAGTGGAGCAGATAAGGACCCCGTCCAAAATGCTGAAGTATCTGAAAAATACAAATTATGCAGCTTCTCAAGCCGCAGCCTTTTTTCATTCTGCATACAAAGTGCCGACTGAAGGGCACATACCGATTGAGTTTGAATTGGTTTTGAATGGAAAGGATTGGATGACAAATTTGAGCGAAAAAGGTCAGAGGCGAACAGTTTTAGAGACGGAAAAAATTTCGCTCGATAATGTTCCATATACTGAATTCGAAATTCCACGTGGATCAACACAAGCGAAATCAATGACTAGAATCATAGTGGGCGACACAAAAAAAATGAAAGATACTGGCATTGGTGACCTTTTTCATTTTTAGCAAGTACTTCTGTTAAGACCATAGGCATATCTTATTTGCAGTATTAACAGTGAGGACATCCAGGATCTCACTGAGGCAGCGCACAACTCAAAAACCATCATCGTTTTCTACTTCTTCGATTTCTGCCTGCGTGAGATACTCAAGTCGACAAATTCGAAGATATTGCGGAGTGCAAATGACTCGATAATATCGATGAATCCAGGCATCAAACTTCTGATCGGAATATCTGTACTGGTCGGGGCTACCCAGCAGTTCCAAATGTCCATACCGCGCCGCTTGCTCATCTGGCGACTTTGTAATATCAAAACGTTCACGAGCAAATTGCTCCTGATGAACATTGGCAGGCGGCAAACTTGTATCAATCATTGTTTGTTTGAAGAAAAACTCAAACTGCAAACGAGGCAATAAATTTTCAGCCCTACCTAACAACTCAACTTCGAAGGCTGGATTGAAAGGATGCATGGGCTCAAGATTTACGAGAATTGTTTTCGCCCCAACGAACTTTGCAGAATGGACGAAGCCAGACGCCGGGCTGACCGATCCTGATGTCCCCACCGCAATAAACAAATCGCAGTCTCGCAATGCTTTCTTGGACAACCAGTCTGCCTTAGGAGGCAGAGATTCTCCGAAAAGCACGATATCAGGACGCAAAGGACTACAGCACTGCGGGCAGTGCGGAACTTCAGAGCAAGACGACTGCCTTTCCTCGAAAGGCTCCAGAGTGCAATCATACTTGGAGCATCTGGTGCGGAATATTGACCCATGCAGTTCTAAGACATCCGGGCTCCCAGCCCTCTGATGCAAGCCATCGATGTTCTGAGTCACGAGCGTCAAACTCTGACCTTCTACTAGTGCGCGAGACCAGTCTGATAGTGCCAAGTGCGCCGGATTCGGCTTTGCCTGCAAACACTGTTCTCTGAATTTGCTCCAGAATCTCCAGGCACCTTGTGGATCTTGTTCAAAAACTTCTGCCGTCGCCAGTCGAGCCGTCTCAGGATCCGTCCAAAGTCCGTCGCTTCCTCTGTAAGTCGGCAATTCTGATGCAGCGGATACACCCGCGCCCGTCAAAAACACGATTTTGCTATACCGTTTGTTTAGACAATCCATAAAGAGGTGAGCACGAGAAACGAGCAACTTATCTGAGTATATAGTAAACCGGTTGTGCTCGACTTTGCATGGCTCTCAATCAAGTAAGAAATAGCAATTCCTTCAAGACAGATTTTTTTGATGACCATCAGTTGTTGAGGCTGCTCGTACTCTCCCAAGCTAATGATTCTAAAATGATTAAGACAAGCGCCTGCATTGAAAAACGCTCAAAGTCATTTACAGGCGGGCTTTTGCAGCATTTAATCTTGTCCGCAACAACGCAGTCAAAAGACGTGCAAGGCAACAGCAGATGAGTTTCGCTGTCACAGGGGCTGTGAGAGATCCTTCCCCGGATCAATAATATGCTGGAACAGGTAGTTTTCATACTCGGAGTCTTAATCAAAATGTTTCGCATCGCCTTTTCACTAGCTGTTATTGCAATCTGCGGGTGGGGTCTCTTCTACTTCTGGACTTCAACGCCAGAGTATGCAATTAGCCAGGTGAAGGATGCTGTCAAAGCACACGACAAAGTGAAATTCGACAAATTTGTCGATACAGAAGAATTCGCCGACGGAATGGTCGACGACATGCTGACAAAACCGCTCAAAGAAGCGATGGGCGGAAACATGATCAGCCGCTGGGTAGTCGCCGGAATGTCGGGAATGTTCAAGCCGCGTTTTGTGTCACGAATCAAAAGCGACTTGTACGATTTAGTTGAAAAAGGAAGCGTCAGCCAAACGAGTGATGCTGACGATGTTGATCCTGAAATGACTCTTAGCGCCGTCGACCGTCGCCTTTGCTTGAGCAAAAATGACTTCAAGAGAATTGAAAACATCAAAAGCGATGGCAAAGTGGCCACAGCCACTGTTGTGCTGCACAACAAGGAGCACAACCAGGATTTCAAACTCGACGTGCAGATGCAAAAAGTGGAAGGCTATTGGCGCATAACAAGAATGCTCAATTTTCCAGAGTTTGTAGCGCGACTCATTGAAGTCGAAAGCGCGCACAGCAGCAATGAAGCTGAAAAGGCAGAACCACTAAGGCGGATATGATACATCTAAAGAAACGAATCATAGCAAAGGTTAGACTATCTTTTTGTCCGGTGTGATTGGCACCGCTGGAGGTGGCGTATCTATGTCCGGCGCTGAAAATAAAACGAACGAAGTAGCAGAGCTGAAAGTCCTGGTCGCAGCCAAGACTTTTGATGATGATGTTGCAGGGGAAAGGCCTGGCAACGGACAGAGTCCAACCTACCTTGCGTATGAAAAACTTGTCAGCCGGGATAATCCGGTTGCGATTTCATACTTGAATGAATTGCAGGATAAAGCGACACCCGCCGGACAATTGTACATTGCAGCACTCATACGTGAACATGATTCACGTGCCGGCAACTTGGCCTTGCGCATAAAGAGCCATTTTCTCTACGCGGTTTGAAGTCATTGCCTCTGATTTGCCGCTGATCCGAATATTTAGTTGCCCAGATCTTTCTTTTTCCTCCTGCAAAAATGCGAATCATGCCGGCGGCGAAAACCGGGTTGCCACGGAAAGCGCCACAAAACTCGTCAATACGCGAGCGAAGTGAGTCTTTGAGGTCATAAAGTCTCCTGAATCCGGTCGAACACCGCCATGGCTGCTAGATGGATGCTTTGCGTCGGCGACGCGAAAATAATTTTTCTGTTGCCCAAGTGTCACGGTTATGGTATGTTGGTCAAAGTCGGTCCTCGGCCCGACACCTCGGAGTGAAACTAATGAACATGTCGCAATACAAATCCATTCGCAAACGCATTTGGCGCGCCACATTTGGCGGGTCAGCATTTTGCGGCGGCACCACGGTGCGCGCGAAAATCCCAGGTATGTGAAGAGACAGCATTGTTTCTAATGTCGCAGAGCCTGGGTAAAGAGCCCAGGCATTTTTGTCTTTAAGGCTCTTTTCACAAAAATTGAATGCAATTTTCGATCAGTTTATTCACTGGTTGAATCAACCTTGCGCGCGCAGATCAACGCGTTGCAAATTCAAGAACCAACACGCACCCTGAAAATTGAAAATCCTGGGGACTTAGCTCAACCGGCAGAGCATCTCGCTTGCAACGAGAAGGTCATCGGTTCGACCCCGATAGTCTCCATTTGCCCGGTTAACTCAATTTGGAAGAGTGGCTCCCCTACAAGGAGATGGTTGTGGGTTCAAGTCCTACACTGGGTAAAACAGCTGCATAGCTCAATAGTAGAGTGCTCGCCTGATAAGCGAGTGGTGTAGGTGCGACTCCTGCTGCGGCTAAATGCCTGCCTGTCTGTGGTAGAACCCCGCCCAGCCACGGCGGAGATATCGGTTCGATTCCGATGGTAGGCTCTCATTTCTACGGCGGCCGCCGAGAAACCCGGACTGACACGCGCAAGCTGTTCGGTCCGGCCTTGCCTCTGTAGCTCAACGGATTGAGCATCTGGCTACGAACCAGAAGGTTCCAGGTTCAAATCCTGGCAGGGGTATTTTTGGAGGTATGGCAGATTGGTTATGTATCCGGCTTTTAACCGGCTCTATGTAGGTTCGATTCCTACTGCCTCCATTTTTCCTTCATTTGTCACCGTCAGAGGTTTCCCTCATTTGTCACTTTCATTTGTCACTTTCATTTGCCATTTCACTTGTCACCTTCAGTGGTCACTTTCATTTGTGACCTGGTCTGTTCTCGCCGTTGTGGCTCAATTGGTAGAGCGGCTGCCTTGTAAGCAGCTGGTTGCAGGTTCAAGTCCTGCCAACGGCTCCATGCACACGCAGGCAAGATAGCAAGCCGGCGGTTTGCAACTCCGCTATGCAGCCGTGCAAATCGGCTCGTGTGCTCCATGTATAAAGTGGGCGACGCATGGCGTCGCTCCTGCAAAGAAGATTCACTAAGCGGGCGACGCACGGCGCCGCCCCAACGAAACAACATGCGTCGATGAGGTAACGGTAGCCGCTCAGCCTCCAAAACTGATCGTCCTCGTTCAAATCGAGGTCGGCGCGCCAAGCCAATGTAGTGATTGTGGTCAACACGTGCCGCTGAAGACGGCGAGAAACTGGTTCGAATCCAGTCGTTGGCATTTATGGAGATGATCCGAATTGGAAAGGGACCTGTCTTGAAAACAGGTGCGCGCAAGCGTTGCAGGTTCGAGTCCGTGCCATCTCCGCCAATTTAAAAATCAGTACGAATCTGTAAGCTGGCGAAAGTGGCGCTGGAACCTTTCTACACTTCATTAAACGAACCTCCCAGCCGGACCCTGAAAACTCAGGGAAAACGACAGTGTTTTTTTTCACCCGCCTGAAAAAAAGAAGAGCAGGCCGATCGCGAGAGGATCAAAAAATTGTGATGGGCAGGTCGACAAGTTTACTCAAGCGGCATATCAGTGTTGCAAATTTCGAACAAGCTCCGCCAATTCCCACTTACCCTGGTCGATGCTGCCGGCATCAGTGATCAATGTGAAAACCTCAGTGCGATTTTGAGGACGCGGAACAAAACA
>JADZFV010000492.1 GCA_020854255.1 Candidatus Melainabacteria bacterium
CCCCCGCAAAAGGTGGCTTTGCATGTAGTTCATGAAGCTGCCTCTGCCGACGACGACGCAGTCAAAGCCGCAGCCAATGCCTGCCTGCGTTTGTTTCTTGACCTGAACGCCAGGACAATGTCTCCGTCCGCTATCTTTGTGCCCAAGCAGTCGTTTTCGCTCTTTGTCCAGAGAATGAATCAACTGAATTTCTATTCGACCGAAGAACCGGCTCCGGACAGACCCGTTTACACCTCTATCGTCCTTTCTGTAGAATCCGAGCCGCCCGGACTCAAGCAGCTGCTCTTCTATTCAGGTCGTCGACTATAATTTAAGCGCTGTGCAGTCTGCGCGATGGGCACACTTCTTCAAGCACTGTTTGAATATTTGCAAGCAATCCACCAAGACCGGTGCGCATCACTGCCGATACCATGACCGGATTGGGAACTTGCGCAGCCAGCCACTCGAGATCTTCTTTTCTGGCTTTGTCGGTTTTGTTCAAAACCGTGATGATAGGCTTGTCGACAGCACCCAATTCGCTGAGAACATCGTAAACGGAACTCATATGTTCCATGACATTAGGATGACTGGCGTCAACCACATGCAAGAGAACATCGGCTACGGCAACTTCTTCAAGCGTGGCTCGGAAAGCTGCAATCAAGGATGTGGGCAGCTTCTTGATGAAACCGACAGTGTCGGTCAGCAAAACCGGGGAATGATCAGGCAGTGTTGTTCTTCTTGTCGCCGGATCGAGGGTGGCGAAAAGTTTGTCCTCAACTACCATGTCAGATTTGGCCAGTGCATTCAAAAGCGTTGATTTGCCGGAGTTTGTATATCCGGTAAGGGCAACTACCGGCAGGTTTTCATCCGTGCGTTTGCGTCTTTGCGTGTCGCGATAATTTTTGATGCGCTGTGTTTCGCGCTCCAAAAAGGTAATGCGATCGCGAATGCGGCGCCGGTCGACTTCCAGTTTTGTTTCACCGGGTCCTCTTGTGCCGATTCCACCGCCCAGCCTGCTCAGTTGCGTGCCTTTGCCAACCAGTCTCGGAAAAAGATACTTCAATTGAGCAAGCTCGACTTGCAACTTTCCTTCCTTTGTCTGGGCGCGCTGGGCGAAAATATCCAGGATAAGTTCCGTGCGATCGAGGACTTTTACAGCGACTACTTCCTCGAGATTTTGCTGCTGATTGGCAGACAGCTCTTTGTCGACAATAACTATATTGGCGCCCATTTCTTGAACGAGCAAAGCCAACTCCTGCACCTTGCCGGAACCCAGGAAAAATTTAGGGTCGGGCTGCGATCTGGATTGTGTCAAACGCCCGCAGACTGTTGCGCCGGCGGTTTTGGCCAGAAGAGACATTTCGTCTAGATCGTCGTCCACCTGGAAGGCGTCGTGACCTTCCGAAATCAAACCGACAAGAATGGCGCGCTCTTCTCCTTTTGCCACTTGCAGACCGGGAGCTTCGCGCCTGAATTCATTTTCCAGTGCCTGGATCAATTCTTCGAAGTCTTCTTCCTGCGCTCGCCTTGCCGTCATGGGCTCAAAAAGCTTCCAGAGCTGCCCTTCCGAGTCACGACCGGGGAGAATATGGGCGATGTGGACAACATCTGCGAATCTTGTATGTTCCCCTTTCGAACGGCTGAATTCGCCGCCCGTGTCAATTTGAATCTGGGCAATCGCATCGAGGCGATTCTTAAGCAGGCATTGCAAGTCTTCCTTTCTAAAGGAAAGTCGATTTGACTGTCCGTTCTTGCCGTTGTCCAGACTGGTATGAATAATCCGATGTCCGCAAAGCCTGCCCGGTCCTACTCTTACGCCTCTGAGCTCAGGCATGTTTACTTCTGAAGGATGCCCCAAAGTGACATTGACTATCTGTCCGCGCCTGTTTACTACAACTGATACCGGGTGTCCTGCTGAATGGGATATCTCGGCTACGCTCTCAGCCAGGTCGATAGTCAAAAGCTTACCGGCTGGAATTCTTTGCTGCAGGAGACGATTGAGTTGTTTAATCTCAGATTTCTTCAGCCCCTTAGCTTTACCAAGGTCAAGTTTTCCGTGCAATCAGATACGCCCTCCTGATAGCCCGCCGGTTGTCTTTTTGAAATATTGCAAAAGCTTACGCCACGTAGTAAGTCTCACACCCGAATCATACCCGCTCAGTGGCAGATATTCACGGATATTTAATCTGCCCTGGCTTCGGAAAGCGGCTAATGGTGAGGACGGAACCTCATGACTATTTCGGTAATTCCACCGGCTGGCGGCTTTCGGTCGTTGTCATCACGATACCGTGCACAAGCCTGCTGACTGAATCGCAAAACTCATCGGTTGAGATTCCTGCTCCTTTAAGGTGTCTGGTCAGACCAAGCGTCATCTTACTGATGTCGGCCTGCTCGATGCCTTCTTCCGTATATACGATCAGAGGCAAGCAATTTTCTTCCCCCTGTCTCAGACCTGCCAAAACTTCAAAACAGCGTTCGTTGGAAACCGAAAGATCAAGCACGATCATATCCGGCTCGAGTTCTCTGACCATGCCCGAAACTGATTGATCGAGTTCGTCAAGAACCTGAAATCCTCCGCGCCTAATTGCGTTTTTCAATAAATTCGATTTGGCTGAATCGCCCTGGATAACCAGCACTCTGCTTTCTGCAGCCTGAACTCCAGCGCGTTTGCCGACCTTTCGCAAACGGGCGCAGTCGAAAGGATTCTTCTGCATGTCCATGAGTACTGGATTAGCGATTGTTCCGGTTTCGTCGTTCCAGCCACCCAGAACGATAATTGGCACTTCGTTGGAAACGATGGCGCCGCCCGCATGCTTGACGATTTCCAAGCCGCTGCCATCGGCCAGTTCGACATCGACCAGAACTATGTCAGGAAATGTTTTTTCGATTATGCGCTCTGCCTGCGCCAGGGTGGCTGCGCGCAAGAGGTCAAAACCGGATTTTTGCAGTAATTCTTTGAGGGGCTCAGTCAACTTTTCATCGTCTGCCACCAGCATCACTCGTAGTCTGTGCAATGTGAGAGTTTCGTCCGGTGCTGCTTGTACCAGATTCTCTCCGGGTGAAAGCTCGAACCAGAAAGTCGACCCTCTGTCGACTTGTGTTTCTACACCAACTTCGCCGCCGTGTTGGGCAATGATCGCTTTGGAGATTGCCAATCCCAGACCGGTGCCGCCTTTTTTTCGCGTGTCCGATGAATCGAGTTGCTGAAATTTTGCGAACAACTTATTCATTTGATCTTCTCTGATTCCGGGACCCTGGTCGATGACTTCAAATCTGCAGCGTCCATTGTCAGTCTCTAATACCCGGATTTGCACTTTTTTTCCTTTCTCAGAAAATTTGATCGCATTTGAGATCAGGTTAGTCAATACCTGAACAATTCGATCCGGATCGCACTGCAAAGCTTCGTTGAACTCGATTGATTTCGACAGTTTTACACCGGCTTCGTCCGCCAATCCTCTGATCGCCTGAAGGGTCGTATCCACAAGCGACTGCGGATTGGTAAGTTGTGGCTTCAGCATCAATTTGCCGGCTTCGATTTTGCGGAAATCTAAAATGTCATTGATCAGCCGGATCAAGCGATCGCATTC
>JADZFV010000493.1 GCA_020854255.1 Candidatus Melainabacteria bacterium
GCGAATGCACGCCTGGGGATCGGGAATCTCTTTCAAGGTCGGAATTGAGTCGAGAGCACCGACCAATTTACCGATTTTGGCTGTCAGGTCTGCTGTACCAGGCATGAGTTTTTCCATCGCCTGCCTGTACTTTGCGCGTTCTTCTTCGGTGCCAGCAACCGAATAGTTTCTGCGTATGTGCCTCAATTCATCCTTATCTTCAGGCTTTAGTTTCGCTTCGGCTTGACTCCTGCGGCTTTGTAGCCAGCCGATTTCTTCGGTGTGGGCAAAGTATTCGTCACTTCTATCCTGGCGGAAATCCAGAGAGCGAAAGTTTTCAAAAGGATCCCCACTCTTTCTTGGTGCTCTAAGTCCAAGTTTGCGATCATCTTGCATCTGCAGGACGAACTTTCTGAATGCTTCTTGCTGGGCAGGGTCTGCAGCGGCTGGTCGAGCCACTTCGATGGGATCGGGCATAGTGATGCACCTGGGAGGTCGTGCCCGTGTATATTCATCTGCCCATAATTTTGGACAGATTTGTATCAGACAAACATTGAAAAATCAGTCTATGTGCGTGCTACAAATTTGCAACAGATCCGTGATACCGAACCATTGGAAGTTCAGCACAACACGGGGTTCACCACTACTAATCCTCAGTAAAGTCAGTTGGGCGGCTGATTTGCAGCATTGGACATCAGATAGGCTGCTTCCCGGCTGAAGCGTCTTTCTATAACCTGGGCAGTTGGCGTCACAACCAACTGTGGCAGAGTAATGGCTGCTTCAATCGGCAGGTCGGCGTACAGAATGTCTTCTTCTACGCCCACATCAACGAGCCACTCTGCAAGTGCTTCAAATTCGTCGTCGCGTGCCGCCAGCATTGGATAACCTGGGGCTACGAATGACGCACAGAAGAATCCGTCTGACTCAAATACTTTCAACTTTCCCGATATCAATGCACTCTGCATGCTTCGTCTCTTTCCTTGTTTTTTGAATGCAAGTAAATAATGAATATTGCCATATTAGCAAAACATTCAATTGCAGAAAGGTCAACACAAAATGGCTAGTCATGCGGGGTGACTGCATACACTTGCTATGTCTAATGGCTGCATTCTCGTGCCCACTGTAATGCAAATTGATATGGACTGCATATGAATTGCGTGTCTCAGCGGCTATTCGATTTGGGTGGCGTTAGCCTCTTGTAAAGGAACAATTTGTGCCCGTCTTCTTGATATGGCTGAGAACGAACATATGGGATGACGAGACATTCCACGAATTCATCAGGGACTTTCACTATTGCTTCTTCCGCCCAATCTTTTGGCGGGCGTCCATTTTTGAAAAGACTTGCGATCAGTTCAATACAGGTACAGAATCTAGCCCTCTTCAAGTCGCTCGGTCAAGTATATTCGGATGTTCTGTTCGTCAATCATTGATATTTCTATGACAACAACACCTTACTTGCGCAAGTAAGACAGAATGCGCAGCAGATCTAGAAACAAATTTACGACGTCCAGATAAAGTTCTAGAACAGCAGAAACAACTTCATTGGTGTCGAACTTCAATAAGATCCTAGATGTGTCATATAGAATGAAACCGCTGAAAACGAATGCGCTAATGCAGCTCCAGGCGAACATCGCAAAACTGTTTGGCCAGAAGAAGAAGGCAATTCCTGTTAGTATCAGACCAATCAGCGCGACGAAGAGAAAACCTCCCATCCAGTCGAAATCTTTCTTCGTCACGTGCACGTAAGTCGACAATACGCCGAAGATAACGGCACAGAGTACACCTGCTTGCCAGACAATGTCCGCCTGTCCGCGACTTAAGTATCGCTCGATCACACATGCCAGCGTAAAGCCGCTTAGAGAGGTGTAAGTGAAGAGCACAACCATATTGATCACCGGCATTCTGCGAACGCCAAGTGCAATGAAAAACACGATCAGTTCCGCAATCAGTGCAGGAAAGAAGTACTTTACCGCAAGCCCTGTTGTGACTCCGTAATATGCGCCGGCAGCAGTCACGAGAAGAGTGACAATCAGGAGCATGTAGACTCGCTGGATAAAACTACTTCTGTCAGACTGCGATGCTTTGGATACAGGTGATTCAGTCTTGTAAATGGAGGATAACGCTTCACTTCGAATGGCGCGAGACTTGCTGTCGTTTTGCCATTTCGGATCAAAAACTTGCTCGATTTGTTGTGCCAAGAGCTGGATTTTCTCCAGCTCACCTTTGTCCAGATATACACCACAGCATCCGGTACATGAGTCGATCAGCAAGCTGTTATTGGCAGCATAGGGTTGTTCGTTGAGATTGGAACCGCATCGCGGACAGGAGAAATTTGTCTGCGTCTTCGACATTGGTTCTGCATCAGGGATGTCTTTACCTGTTTGCGTGATGGTCGCCAATTCCCCTCTGTCGAGCCAGACACCATTGCAATTGCTGCAGCAATCAATTTGAACACCTTTCTTGCGGCCGGGAAACATATAGCTCTTGCATTTTGGACAGGCGATCATGATCTATGTATCTCCAGTTTATATCGAAGTTTCAGCATACATACCTCGAGGGAGATTGTCTATGAGGTGACGTCAATTGAAGAGGCGTCACAAATCGATACTCTTCAATCCATTTGAGCATGACGGAAGAAACAGTAAATACCAACCCGGGCGGAGAAAACTTGCGGGCGCTCAAAACGTGGTGAATTAAGCAGTTCTGTTGCAAAAACTGAAACTCGAGCAATGTCGATTTTGAAGAATGACTATAGAAGCCACTCTTAGTTTTCGAAATTCGTCAAAAAGTGATTTTTGCAACTGAGCCGCGGGATCTTTACCCGCCCCTCTAAAAAACGGCTCACAGAAACGGAAGCTGCTCTTTATAATTGATACAGTTCATTCTGCACTACATTGGTGGCGACGGGACGAGGTAGTAAACATTTTTTCTATGCTCTGTCAAACGGGTTTTCAGAAGGCTCAAAACGGCGACAATCTATTCAAACTCGGCTTTGCCGTCCTCTCCGTAAGGTTTGACAGCCCAGTGATCCAAGAGGACTACTCTGAGGGGTTGACCATTCACTTTGAGCCATACCGACCCTTTATCAATATAGGGGCGCGCTGGCAAGCTGGAATAACCGAATTGCTTTCCGGCTTCGCCTCGATCGTCACCGTCCCATAACACGTATCGATCGTCACCATCCGCGGTGTAGGCTTTGTTGTAAGCTTTGAGAGCTTTTCTGAACAGCTCCTCATGCTCAGGCGCAATGTCCGTCAGGGTAGCCTCTTGAAGATAGACATCGATACCGTCGACATTCTCGCGCGAAATAGTCAATGCGTCCCATGGGCGCTTCTCCCAGTTACCCCAGTCAGGATGCCATTCGCCGCGAAGCGGCTTTGACAGTTTTACGACCATCTCATCGAGCGCGAATTGTGCCTTTCCTTCTCCGAGCACAAACGGGCCTTTTACTTTCATTACTACAGACTCGTTGCCTTCGCCTACCACTTCCGCCTCTGTGATCGAGTCTCTGAACTGTCTGAAGAACTCCGTCTGTTCGAGAGCGTTAGCATACTCTGCGCCACTCCTTCCTTTTTTCCGATATCGGTAATCACTAAGTACGGAGAGCATGTCAACGGAATCTTCGCTGTTTGCTCCTGACTCTCTCATCTTGTGCTTGGAAGCAGCAAAATCGAGTTTCGGCGCCCTGTCAAAGGATTGAATACTATCCGGAGGCTTAATCCTCCTTGTGTGTCCCTCTTCATCTTCCGGTCGGCTTCTTTCAATTGAACTTGGATTTCTCCGCAACTTCGATTCTTTCAACAGTTCTGGTGTGGCTGTTTCTCGGTTTGCAACCTCAGGATTTACGGGATCAGCTTGCGCGTGCATGGGATAGTATGTGGGATTTGCTTTCTCTATCGAATGCTGACTCCAGCGCAATCCACTCTGCGGATCGAAATAAGTCATAGAACCAGTAGCCTGTCTGCTCGCATAAATAACGTGGTCTGTATCGCTATCGATCTTAACTACGACGACAAACTCGGTGGCACCAGTCGCCTTTTCTACTGCAGCTAACTCATCCAGGCTGACCGGCTTCAGCTTTTGAGTTCCTGCGGCTTGTGCCAGCCACTCCATCTGAGCACTTGCTGCGGCACTGCGAGCCATTTCGGAGTGGTCCTCAATTTCCATCGGGCCCAAGTGACCGATTTTCTTTCCGTTTGGTCCTATGGTCTCGGATACATCGGAAGCTCTGACAATCCGGCCTTCGTGTAGCGTTCTATATAGTGCGGCGACACAATCTTTGCAGTTTGAGCTGATGATTCTGTAGTCTGACGAGCCGATTGGGTCGTTTATGGCATTCAGATATTGGTGCTGTCTCCTATTTAAATCGACAAGTGTATCGGGTGTGTAATCCAGTTCTGGTGAATTCTCCAACAAGTCTATTAGCTGCTCTCTGAACTGGTCTTGTTTCAGTTCACGGTTATTTAGCTCTTTCATCTTTGCGGCATTGGCTGATACCGAATCCGCTACCGGATTATGGATATTGTCAGCTGTGATGATCGCCATATCGTTTTGAAATACAGGTGGTTTTCCGGTGTCAACTTTCCAGACATAGCCGTCATGGTCTCTATAGAGTCCTCTCGTTCCTGGTATTGCTGCTAATTCATCAATTTGCGGTACTTTCCCAGGAGCGGCAATGGTTGTTTCCTCCAATTCGACAAACAGTCCCGATTCGAATTTCCCTTTCTCAACTTCTCCGACAATTTTACATAATGTGCTTCCTATGTGGAATTCCCCATCTGCAGTTACAAATTGGACTGGCTTGTAATCATTCTTGTGTTCAGCAATTATTGGTGATACCTTGTCGTTTAAATATCGTTTTGATCCGTCGGAGAGTCTCGACTCTTTCAGAAGGTCTGGATTTGTGCCGTCGGCATCAGTATTTGTGTCGACATTTGCCTCAGACGAATGAGATGTAGTTCCGCGGCGCTCGTACAAATAAAGTTTACTTGTGCTTAGATTTGTTCCATCGGGAACATGCGGCATGTCCACGACGCCTGTTAGGACCCAATCATCGTTTAGGGTCTGATGGAATTGAGAATCTCCGGTATTGTACATATTAGAACCGGGGGTCGGCCGCTCTCCAATGAAAGCAAGCTTAGTGCCACCAGCTTCGGTGTATGCTTTGAGCGCGTCAGCAGCCATTGCTTCGCCGGGTGTGGGCCAACTTAACAGCAAAGTCTTGTTCGGATGAGCACCCGCTTTTTCGATGCCTCCTTGTTCGACGGTGGATACACTTTGACCCCGATGATAAAAATTGCCATCCACATTATTGGCATTGATATCGTAAGCAGAAACATCAACACCCATGCGGCGAAGCGCTCCAGCCCACAGACCCTTGCCCGCGCCTACTTCAACGATACCTTCCTTTCCGGCAAAATCATAAATTGCAGAAAGTGAGGCGCGATCCGGAATTGCCCAACTGTGATCCATCGCCAGACCGATGCGCTGATCCAATTGAGTTCCATAGTCAGGAGAGAAATCAGTTGTAGCGATAGCATCGACGAATTTGCTTTCGATTCCGGCTCTATCATACGCGAGCTCGCCGGCAGTCGCAGGTCTATCAGTCATAGCTCCTTGAAGATCGGTGCGCGCTTGCACATTGGCCCGATAAACTGAAGGGAAGAGTAAACGCGAGACTTCCTGATCCGAATCCATTGACCATTTCTTGCTGTCCAGCGTACCATCAGGCTTACGGGCTTGCTGAAACTTCGCAACTAGGTTATTTAGTTCAGGTGGCGGTGCAACACCAAGGATAGACTCGATGTTTGCGCCGGGGGCGCTCATCCGACCGAGTAGCGTGCGAACACCTCCCTCGCTTAAGAGTAAACGCTGATTGTCCGCGAGCATTTCAGCTTGTTTCGTCAGTTGGTCTACTTTAGCGTCAGCAGATGCCTGTCGAGCAAACATATCATTAATGCGCGTCGCTGCATCTTTTTCTGCCTGCGTTGAATTCTGATTTGCTGTAACAGCGCGAGTAAAATTATGTGCAAGTGACTTTTCATATTCAGTGCGAACTGCTGCACTGATATGCTCTGGGCTTGCGTTGAGCAATAGAGCAGGCGAAACTTCTATCTTGCCAGTCACTGGATTGAAACGAGCGGGTTGAGTCAGCGCACCATTTGTGGTGCTCGCACCAACGCTCGCTACGGCGATCGTGGCAGGTGGAAGGTTATGTGCCGAAAGAGTACGATTCAGTGATGCCTCAAGGGCTTCAGCGCGATGTGAAATCTCGGGCGCAAGTTCTTGGGAAATCTTAGCAGCAACTGATTCCATCTCTGCTCCAAAGTCAGTCCAATACTCGGTTTGAGCTGCAGCATCAGGTCCGAGCGCTTTCCATGCAGTTTCCTGTTTTGCGGCATGTTCAGCTCTGTCTTGGACCATCCGCAAATTGTCGATTTTCTGACTGGATGGTACCCAATCCGCAACAAGACTCTCGATATCTGCTCCGATCGCAGATTGCGTGTCTCTATGGTTGAACCTACCGATGGCACCTGTCGTATCGATAGAGAGCAACGAGTCCAGACTAATTCTCCAGCGACCGGCTATAGATGGGTTGGTTTGCTGCAATTCAACTGGTGGAGGAAGCGTTGTACTCAGTTCTGACAATCTCGCCTGCAGCGCGGGCGAATTTGCGCTCGCCTCCGATAGAGCATCAAAAATCTTCTTCCTTGAAAGCCCAGGACTTTCTAGTGCCTGCACAACTCTCGACATTGTTGCGTTGTCGTGAGCTGAAAGAGTCGAGGCAGAATTTGCGCTGAAGGCGTTGAGTATCTGTTCGCCGGACGCTAGTCCATTGCTTTCCAAGAATTTAGTCAATCTTGGCAAATCATCAGCTTTAGCGTTAGCAAAAAGACTTACTAGTGTATCGTGGTGCTCTTGCTGGGCTCTTACAGCACTCACATCATCTGGGGCGTCATCCAACGCTGCTCTTCGTGAAGGCAGCATATCAAGAGCCGTAAGAAAACGCTGCTGAGTCAATGAGTGTTGCCGACTTCTAACAGTATCGTTAATACGACCAGCAGTCCAACGCGTAACGGAGTCCTCCTGCAGTCTGGCAAGTTCTGTCTGCCCCTCCGGGCTGGCGAAAAACTCGCTCTGTCTTACGCCGGCTCGTCGGCTTGTTTTATCATCCCCGCTACCCAAAAGACTTTGCAGTTTTGCATTCAAGTCAGCAAACTTAGGGTCATTCTTGGTGGCTTCAAACAAGCGTTGAGTGAGTTCAGGCATAGCATTTTGACTTACTTCAATAGCAGTCCTTGCTTGAAGTCTGTTCGCACGATTTTCGTATCGCGAACCGAAGTCATAGTGGGTGCTATCGGCCATCGCGGTTGTGGCATCAGAGATGCCACGCATAGCATGTTGAACTACAATGGGATCACTATTAGTAGAAGAAACAAAGGCTTGAACCATTTGTTGAACAGCGGGATTTTTCATCGCATCAGCGCCAAGCTGACTTTCGGCCATTACAGTATTAGCATGTGAAATCTCGCGCACCATTTCGCGCAATAGAGAAGCTTCGTGCTTACTATCGGGAAACATACCGCCGTGCTCTTGAATCCAGGCAGCTAATGAAGCTTCTGTTGGTGTTGTCGGCAGCTTCCCATCAGGCGCATTTTGACGAAGGTAATCGCCGAGTGTTTCACGGGCGAACTTCACGTCGCTCTCGGTAAGACCATTCTCGCCAACTCGCATTCTAGTATAGAGCATCTCACTCGTTGTCTTTGCACCAGGTTTATCCCAAATACCTGTCTTGCCGGTAAACGAATTATTGACGACATCACTAACAAGAGCATTGACAAAGGCTGGTGGATTGGCCGCATGTAATGCGGAATACCTGGCGGCGTCAAGTTCGTGCGCAAATTCGTGAACGAAGGTTTTCTCAGGCCGTACACCTTCTGGCATATCGCCGCCAACGAACATTGTCAGCGTTCCATCCGAATTCTTAAATGCTCCGGCGCTTGTTGAAGTCGCACTATAGGGTTTTAGCTGAATATTCAGGCCTTCGACAATGGCTCGAGCATCTTGCGGAGGTAGTCCGGTTGCTTTTGAAAGCATTGATACTGCTTCTTGCTTGAAGTCAGACCGAATCTCGCCCTTCAGATCTTCAATTTCTTTGAGTCGAGCAGCACGTTTGTCATCCGTTTTGCCACCACTCTGCGGTTCCATGGCTGCTTCAAGTTTGGCCAACTGCATTGCTTTTATATCCGTCACTCCCGGTGGTGCATCAATATTTGCACGCGAGAGTTTCGCCAAAGCTGCACTGCCGGGCGTTACAGCTGAGCCAGTGCTGGTTGCGTCTGCGGCATCCGGAGATATCGCAGTTGTTGCATCTGACGGTGTCTCAGCGGTCCGCGATTTCAAATTGATTGAATAGCCCTCTGGGGTTTTGACTGTCATTGCAGAGTCTGCCCGCCCATTCCACTCAACTTGCAAACCATCTTTCAACATCTGGTCTCGAAGAGCTGACATTGTTTCAGTAGCGTTCGCTGTTTGATCAAGTTCCAGCTCTAATGTGCCGCCTCTTTTCGGATGCAGATCAAAGCCGGAGAGACCACCTTTGCTTGCTATCAATGCAGATACAAAAATGGAAAGTGCTGGGTTGACCTCTCCGAGGACTTGCTCGACACCAATCTCAGCGCCTTTCTCCGTGCCCTCTTCCGCTAATTCCTGACCAAATTCGTGAGCGAGCCTGGACATCCATCGCTTTTTCAATTCTTGTCCACCGACTCGTTCTGCCGCACTTTCAAGTTGAGCAGCTCTTGCTCCAATGCGAGCCAAAGCCTGGCTTTCAGCAGTAGCGGCTCGGGAAAATGCGTTCCCAGCAATACTGGATATTCCTTTACCTAAGGCGGCGCCAGCGCCCATAGTCGCTAGCGATATTAAGTAGCCTTTGACAAACTGGCTTCCATAGCCCGACCAAACTTCTCCTTGCGTCAAACGCTTCGCATTTCCACCTTCACCATCCACTACTCCGCCGCGCCGAGCATGCATTACCTGAGCGCCTGTACGATCTCCGGCTCCTGTTTGATACAGCAACTCAGCAGTCAGTTCATAACCAACAATTCCACCGAGAGTTGCACCGGCTGCAACTGCTGCTGTGACAGCAGCGGCCGCGAGTGGAGCGGAAGCGCCGAACGAAGGCAGCATCGAAGCGACGGCAAAAGCTGCAACTACGGCCAGTCCTACCGCACCAATTGTCTTGGCACCCTCGCCTTGCAGCCACTGGAAAAATCCAGACTCGTCGAAGTCATTGGACTTCACCTTATCGATCAGCAGCTTAATATTCATGCCTGTCTGTGACTCGGGATCGAAGACTGCAATCATTTTTTCCAATGCATGAATTCGATCAGAAACGGCTTCCTGAGTTTCCGGGTCAAGATTAGGCAAACTGTCTCTCAACTTCTGCAAGCTTTCCTTTGTTCTATCCAGCGGACTGAGCTTGCTGACCGCATCCTTGGCATTCATCCTTGTATATGCTTCATCGAGAACGGCAACTTTGGAGCGCACATCTTCGACGAATTGTTTGCCGCGAGTTCCCTCAAGTCCAGCACGAAAAAGTTTATCCAATTCGGGCAAAGCAGCCTGCATTTGAATTGCTGTTTCTTTGAGTGGTCCAATAGTAGGATCGTATTCGATCTTCAATAAAGCCAGCTGACGTCGTACATCCATATCCAGGTCAGTGGCATTACGCTTGACTGAAAGTTCTTTTATTCCTTCGACAACGGCGCCGTCTTTACCTAAAACCAAAACAGGAGCTTCAGATGTTCTCGCAAGGTTTTGCCGTTGCAAACGCTGCCAGATTGATTCACCATCTGTGGTGCCCACAACTGTTTCACCGGATGCAAGACGCACCATTCCAAGATCTTGCCAGATTTCTGGCGCAAATGTTGCCAGCGCCGGACCATTTTTCTGCATCATAGAAAGCGCCAAACGATCTGCTTCACCTTCCTTGCCGGAGTTCCGGAGCATTCGATAATTAGCGGCATCAAGCGCTATGCTGAAAGCCTGATGGTCAGCACTTAATGTTCGAATATTGGTATTTAACGAACCGCGCTGTTCGACTTCCTTGTTGTACAGATCAAGTTTGCCTTCTTGCGTTTTATAAAACTCTGCGCGGACAGAACCACCGAAATTCCCCTTGAAGAACTCCCAAGTAGTCACTCCTTTAGCAGTGTGGTCAGTCAGTTCCGTGAGACGGTCTCGAACCTCAGTCTCATTGGTTCGAAACTCTTCCGAAACTTCTCGGCGCTGGCGAGCAATCTCATCGCTAAATTTTTGGACTCTTGTTCCCAGGGGATTCAGCAAAAGACCGTTTTCGGAGTTTTCCAAATTGCCGCCACCCATTTGCCCGAACACCGAAATCATGTCGATTCGCTCGGCGTAATGAGGTGCTGCAGAGCCCTTGCCCTTCTTTCCATCAGTGCCGGCGGCAGCTGCACTATCGCTTGATAATGAAAAATCTCGAGGATTTGTAGCACCGCCAAGCATTCGCGCACGAAGATCTTGCGGCAAAGCATTATAGAGTTCGACTCGAGTGAGCACAGAACGGATTGTTTCATCGCTATAGTGATTGCGAGCCCGCTCAACAAGCTCGTTAACACTCTCGGCGCGTACACCTTGCTCGCGCAAAATACTATGCAATGAAATAGGGAATCCACTGTTAAAAGTTGCCGCCTTTGTTTCCGGTGACATATCAGCACGGGTGACGCGGCCAGTGACAAAGTCAGCAAGTTCACCTCGAACACTATCCTTTTCGAGTTGCAGATTCGCGGTGTTTTTCAAGCCCGGCTCGCGCAACTGATCGAGTGCAAACTCACTCGCCGCACCACGCGAGCCAGCAATTCGCATTAGAGAATGCACACCAGCCATAGTGAGTTTATCGGCATCCGCCCCAACATTCTGCTCTCCAGCGAATCGCTGAGCTGTTACTGCTTCTTTTATCACCTTAGCAGTGGACTCCGGAGCATAATCAGCGAGCACTCCCAGCGCTGTTACGGCAGCCGCTTGCTGATTTATATCAACATAACGGCCTGCCCGCAAGTTCGCCACAAGACGCTCAGAAAGGGCTTTTGCCGATTCGGGAGTGGCAGAGCTAACAACCTCTCTAATTCCACTTACAGTGGCATCACTCACATTGTCGGCTAGTAAACGAAGATCGCTACTCGTCCAGCGAGACGAAAGTTGCATAAATCCTTTGACTGCACTTTCGTGTGTATCTGAGTCGCCGGATGCTATTTCCTTGCGAAGAACATTCATGATGGAATTTGTATTCTCAGATGTGAGTTTCCCGTCCTGAGCAATGGTGCCCAAGAGATTTAACACATCACCATCGTCACCATATTTGGTGTGTTGCTCAAGCAGCATTCTTGCAATTTCATTGGGATTTTTTTTCTCAGCTGCTTGTTTCAAAATTTCAAAACAACGTGCAGATTTCTCAGGCTCCATCCCTTCTCGACCAAGTGCCCGCCCGATAATAGACTGAGCTATTTGATCACCGGCTTTTGCTGCAGGCGCAATGAAATCTAGAAAGTAATCACCGCGCCTTCCATTTAGACCTGACACTAACATTTGCTCAAGCGCTTCATTTTTTTGAGCGCCACGCGCGCTTAGAACGCTCAAGATTGCATAGGCGCCGTTGTCCGTATTAGCGTCGCGCGCAAGTAGACCTTGGGCTGTGGCTCGCTCCGCATCCGTAAGATTAGAAGGCGAACTGACTGCAATGGCCAGACAGGTGAGCACTTCCTTAGATAGACCAGAGGGTTTCAACGCCAGTTCTTTGAGATCCGCACTTGCATGGTGAAGATCCAATAAGACCGGCTGACCTGCTGCGGTACGATCAGAAAATTCAAGCAACAAACCACTACTGGTCAACTCTCTCAAAGCAAGAGATCTCAGCGTAGCTTGCGATTGTGCATCCAAACGACTTAGATCCGGAGCAAAGACAGGATTGTTGCTGGCAATGCTATTTTGCGCCAACGTAAGTCCTTCGTTACCTGTGGTGAGAGCCAGAAAAGTAGTTGCAATCGCATTTTTCGCATGCTGATCGCCATTGCGTGCCAATTCGCTCAGCTTGCGGAAAGCTCCCAAGGCTTGCAGACTATTGGTGGCGGATGAAAGATCGCGCACACCTTCAGCAGCGGAGAGCCAAGGCGGAGTCGTAAGTCCACCATGTTGAGCGAACAACTGAAAATCACCAAAAGGATTCTGACGTGAATCTAATTGGTTTAATCTGCCATCCAATTTAAACATGTCTGCCGAATGTGGACGCGATCCTGGAGTACGCAAAAGTTGTTCGAGCGGATTCTGGGTTCCGCGCGGATCACCTGGAGTCGGCAACATCAGCTGTGGATTCAGCATGTATGGGGTTACGGACGTAACGCGATCCGTAAGGGCTTCCGGCTTCCCTGTTCGCTCTCCAAGCTTGAGTTGAAATTCGCCATCTCGATCCAATAATCCGTTTTGCTGCATTAAGACTCTAGATTCGCGCTGGGCAGTGCGCATGTTATCCACCGCAGCCATATACTGGGTTGTCGCGCGAACGGTAGGATCACCTTCGACGTTTAGATTTCCGACGGCGAGTTGTGCTTCGAAGAACCCCGAAACTCCAGTAACTTTGAAAATTGGATTAGCATCACCGAGGTGTTCGGACTGACGCCTTTCATAGAACTCTCGCGTCAACGCATTGTCCGCACTCCATCCGTCCCCAGTGCTAACCGCCTTTGCTAGTTGAGCGATTGCAGCGTCACGTTGGATAGGATCATTGGACTTCAACCCCTTCAGTACGCTATCTAGACCAGAGTGCCCGCCAAGAAAATGCTGCAATTTGAGCGCAGAACTTCCAGGCGGTGAAGCATAGCTGAGCCTTTTGATTTCCTCCAGCGATTCGGTCAACTGGCGCGCCGCGCTTTCCTTTTTCTGCGGATCTTGCGCTCGCCCTCCATCAACGGTAGTGAGAGCCTCTGAGATCTTCAAATAGTTGCTGAGTCCGATAAGGTCTCGACCCTCTCTAATAATGCCCTTTGAGTCGGCGGCGCCCCTTCCAGCAGCAATTGAATCAAAACTGTCACGCAGCGCGACTAGACGCGACCTTTCATCGAGTCCAGGTTCGAAAAAGCGTTGCCGCCCATCTTCCAATCGTCTCAATTCCTGTGCACTGAGTGGGTTTTCTGAGCGTTCGATTTGCTCTCTGGACTGCAGCGGCTCCATTCGAACGACCCGGGAATCAACACCCAGCTGCTCAAGCTGTACGGGCTCTAATGCGACCCCGGCACGAATGGCAGCCTCGGTCTTTTCCTTCTCCGCGCGCATGCTTTCGTCGAAATCTGCCGTGTCGGACTGGCTCGCTACGGTTGAGGTATCGACTGAATTTTCGGCAGATTTCGGGGGCTTGCGGCGCTCCGCCCCGTCGTTATTGGCTTGGTTTGTTTCGTCGTTGGCACCGGCCATATCTAAATCCAGAGAATCCAAGTTTGAGCGAGCTTCCACTCCGGAATTCATACCCGGTCAGGCGATTTACTAATTTGTGAAAGATGCCCAGGTACGGTTTAAAGGATGGCAAAGTAGACTTTGGATTCGGCGTCTGAACTGTTGTCCAGGCTGACTTCACCTAGCATTGCGTCGCATGAACTTGAAGGGTTGAACTCTCGTTTTGCCCGCACTCCCTCATATGCGGCTCGGAAAAGCCGTTGGAGAGCTTCGGCTTCGCTTTCTGAAGAAAATCCAGCAGGAAGGCTCTGCGCTGCGGCAGAAGCAGAGAGAATGCTCATTACGCCAAATCCTTAAGATTAGAAACGACCGGCCCGTGGGGGCTATCGGTACAATCTCAGATTAGAACAGCGTTGTTGCAGGTTTATTGCAGGGATTGATTAAACCCAAAACCCTGGTTCGCCGCCTTTGCGGTTAATTGCAGTCCGGACGGCTGTGTTGCAAAAACTGCGAATCGAGCGATTTCGATTTTGAAGAATGGCTATAGAAACCACTCTTTATTTTCAAAAATCCTTAAACAGTGATTTTTGCAACAGAGCCCCCGTGGGCATGCCTCGAGTAAGCGATCCGCGTTCGGCAGGAAAAGAGTACTTGAGTCCATGAACGAGAAACTCCTCCAGTGGTTGTATTCTTGGTCGCCTATGGTCGGCGTCGAACAGTTGAGCCCTGTTGGCCCGGTCTAGAGCGTTATGGACTTCCCCGACGCTGATAAACAGAGCTTACGCCAGCGAGCGGTATGACCAATCCTCTTGGAGGCTGATCAACTTGAGTAATACGACGATGTCTTGTGGCTTTAATTGCATATTCCTTGCTAAAGTTCAGCGTTCATGAACAATTTGGCACGGATGCCTGTTTGCTGGCAAGTTGAAAGTCATCTAGGTCGACGACAGTGGAGTCAAGTTTCATTAGCGTGCCTCTGATTAAGAGCCGTTGCACCAGTTGAAACAAGGACAAACAAGCCACAGGCCAACAAGCAGCCTCTTGTATGTTTTTCTTCCACCAGTATAAGCTTAGGCTAAACCTTCCCGAAGAGAATACTTGTTACTCTAAATTGCGGCATTAGCCGCGCTTGTGACGAATATAAGGCGTAAAATGAAACCCAACATAGCCGATTGTTCCAGGTACTGCCGAAAGTTGGCGAAGACCTTTAGAGGATATGGCGATGAACAGCAAATAGCAAAACTCAAATTACTGACAGAACTGAGCCGCTGCCAGCAATTTCAACCCCAGAGTCTGCGCCATTACCACGATGTTTTACTTTTCCTCGAGGCATTTCCGGACAGCCAGGCGATTTATCGCGTGGCCAAAGCAGAACTAGCACGATTAGCAGCTCTTGTCCCAGACCTTGTCATCATCAATAAACAGCTTGATAAAGGACTTTCGGGTAGCGGGATTTGCGGTTCCAGCGTACTCATCTCACCAGGACTTATTGCCACCAAGTGGCTCCTGTCTAATTGCCCAAATGATGTGACACTCGACTTGGACACCGGCACAGACCAAGGTGATCTTGATGAATTTCTCAGGGACTTGACGGGGCTGCCACTGTCTGACGCTGTTTTGTACAGAGAGCTGAGCACGCAAGATTTGCTTCGAACTCTTTGCGGCTTGACCAAACCCGGCGCCCATTGGCTCAAGTCGATCGTATCTCTTTCAAAAGACGATAGTGTGCTCGCTGAGCACGCTTATGGAAAGCTCGGCTTCTGGCTCAACTGGCGATTGGAAAATGAATTCTCAAGAACATGTCTTCGTTTGACGAAGCGAAGTCCGTATTTTCATGATGATGGTTTGCTAAAACATGTTGATATTCCAGAGTGTATAAAGAAGCGACTCCCCGAGCCTGTAAGAATTGGTCGGGCCGACAAGAAGAAGATCCTGGATAGTGCAAGGGCCGTTCTTTATCAACAAGGGCGCGAGACTGACTCCATAAATTACTGCACTGCCAGCGACCTCTACCTCTTCGAGCTTGATAGAGGTGTGGATGTTGTTCTTCTCGGTACAGAACCCTCGCGTCGGCGTTATTTTGAAAGTTTTTACGGCTTTATTGCCGCAAAAAACTCGATTGCCTGCGCCTATGGCGGGGCCTGGATTTTCGGTTCAAAAGCCGACATCGGAATCAACATTTTTGACACTTTTCGTGGTGGAGAGTCAGCTCATCTGTTTGCCCAGATAATGCGCTGTTACCACAACTTCCTTGGCGTCGATCAGTTTGAGGTTGAACCTTATCAGTTTGGCGAAAACAACGAAGAGGGCATGCAATCAGGAGCCTTCTGGTTTTACTGGAAATTGGGATTTCGATCTGTTTTGCAGGATTTAAACAACCTTGCACTTAGAGAAATCAAAAAAATGTCATCAAAGACACATAGAACTTCCGCATCCACTCTTAAGCGTCTTTGCGGGGAGCGGCTTCGTTTTTCACTGAAGGATGGCTTAGCACGTTCAATCTCGACTCAAGAGTTGGGAGTTCAAGTTTGCAATACGATTGGCAAATCTTTTGGAGGTAACATTGAGTTAGCAACCAGGTCGACAGCCAATGATCTTGCAGAGAAATTGAATTTGAATCTTTCTGGCTGGTCCGAAGTGGAAAAGGAGGCATTGGTGCAATTGAGCTTGCCGTTGTCGATTTTGATTAAGCATGCAAAATTGACTACAGGAGACAAAAAGGATCTCGAACTCCTCATTAAGGCCAAAGTAGCACCCAGCGAGCGTGATTATTGTTTATCTTTGAAACGCTGCTCAAATTTGTTCGCCTTCCGCCCAGTGTGATGGGACCTGCATCAAAGTCAAACGCAAGTGGATGTACTTGTTTCGAGCAATTGATTTGAATGTAGAAACCATCGACTTCTTGCTGTCGAACAAAAGAGATCTGTCCACCGCGCAGCGATTTTTCAGGCGGTCGCTTGGAGTCCAACAAAGCCAGCAGCCGAGAGTCATAAATGCGGACGAAAATCCAATTTATCCAAGCACAGTGATGGAATTGAGGAAGACCGGTGAACTCAAGTGAAGAAGCAAGTTGTGACTGCTTTTTCAAAAGGCGAGTAAATCCCGTGCTAGGCTTATCTAAGTTCAAGACAGCAAGGAGCACCATATGCGGTAGCGAGATTATGAACATGTTTCGAAAGGGGCTAGTCTTTGGCGTCGCTAAAGGAGATATGGTGTGTCAGATTGATTTCTGTGCCTTCGGATGCTCTTAGAACGGAAGCGGCAGCCTGCCTGGAAGAAATCAATTTTTCATTGAGTGAATGGGAAGAAGAGGAGAGGAGTATTTTGATCGAGCTGCTCATTTCGCCTCGACTGCAAGCACAGCTGGCATCCTTGCAAAGAGAAAAAGGACTTCCACAGCAGAGCCTTATAAACGATATTCTCACAAGCTGGTTTGCCTCTCAAGGCAGTTGAAGCTTCATGATTGGTCCATACGGTTGTGTCAGTTGGAATTCGTCAACGAAATCTTCGGAGTTGCTGCCTGAGCAGCAACGCTTCATCGATTTCTGTGCCTTCGAACATTATTAGCAACAGTGTCATATTGCCGACCACAGTTTTGAGGGGACTATGTAATGTCGCTGAAATAAAAACTCACAAGTGTCGCAGTTGACTCGGTCAGAGGATAGGTTTCTTCATCTCGGTCCAGGTGATACCCCTTTTGTAGGGCATGGCTCGGCTCACTCGAGCTGTCTTTTGAGAAGCCGAAAGAGCGCTTGTGTTGATCAGAAGAATGGTCGATCTCGAATCTACCTTTA
>JADZFV010000494.1 GCA_020854255.1 Candidatus Melainabacteria bacterium
ACACCAAAGCCAACCAATACTACAGGCGATAGTATAATACATGCATTTAAAAAAAGAGTTTCACGACCGTAACCTAATGCCGCATCAGTATGTAGTAAAAGGACATTTGCCCCCAAAAGGAAAAGCGGCACCGCTATGGCCGTTATGATATGTTTGGATTTTTTTGACATTTGGCTCACCTCTCTCTAATTTTACAAACATAGAATTTTCCATTTTCACAATCAATACGGGAATTACGCAAGAAAAAGGGGAAGGAGCTTAAGCTCCTTCCCCACAGCATTGGCTCCTTCGGAGCTTACGGCCTGTATGCCTTACTGTACTTTGAAATCATTGTCGGTGACGCGAGGACAATTATTCGTCTGCTGCTTGGCGGCAGGAAGTGGCAAAAGGAAGTCGTAGTACCAAGTCATGGCCAGGTTGGAACAACGAAGTGCACCAGGAAGCCGGTCATAGAACGGCGTCGTCCGTGGACTTGTCTGGAGACCTGTTTTAACCGCAAATCCCTGTGCCCAAACTTCCTGGTAGTGTCCATTCGGCGGATTGACGAAGTACGGAGACTGTTGCTTCGCAACTTGTGACGGTGTCATTCCCACGAAGTCCGGGTTGACGGTAGTTCCTGTACAGACAGTTTTGTTCAGGATTGTGGGATAGCCAAGATCCCGCTCAAGTTGGCTTGGCGCTACGCTGTCGTACAATCCACACTTGTCTTCTGGACCATGAGTCTGGTCTCCAATGTCAATTTTGACCATGTCGGATCTCTCCAGCGGTCCGTTATTGACTTGATCTACGCCCGGACGCGTACCAACCATCTTTTTAAAGGCACGACTAGAGGAAGGTCCAAAGGCAAGTCCTTGGCTCTTTCCAATAGCAAAATCAAAAGCGTGGCCAGTTTCGTGCAGAGTTATGTTGCGCAAATTCGGATTGAGAATATTTGTAGGAAGCGGAGGAGTGCCTTTGCGAGGATTGTTAAATGTGCAGGTTTCATATATGGCAACGAGAATTGGTTTTGTACCGCCCTGTGAAAATCCAGTCGATCCGCACCGGGCAGACCCTGCTGTGGCAGCCATTGGTGTGTATGCAGGATTTGCATTCATCCACGCAACGGCGTCCGCACGATCAGCAAAAAAGGCGTACTGTACATTCTGGTTCTTCAGCGTATTCCAGACGTTCGCTGAGCCGTTCTTCAAGCTTCGGACTGGAAGTCTGATTTGTTCTGCTGCTTGGTTTGTCGCGTTGAAACAAACAAAGTAATGTCCGTCATTCGGATATTCCTTGTTTGCGGCCGGATTGATGGTTCGATAGTCTGTGCAAGTGGGAACCGCAGCTTGCGCTTGATGAGCGAATGCGCCGAAGAAGCCGACGCCGATAATCATCGCGCCAAGCGCGAGAGGTCGTTTTATGTTCATTCGATTTTTCCTTTTGGGAAGTTGGTTTGGTGCCACGATTCTCAATCCGCCATAATCCGAACCAGTCGAAACCTTAACAGCGTAACCTGCTGGGTACTTGCTGGTTTTCAATTTCGGTAAGCGCTGTGCGCGGGGGAATTGCTCGGATTTGTGGAAGGGAAATAAGTGACGTCAGCACACTAGCCAGGAGGCGGCCGAGAAATCCTCACACAGCAGCCTTTTCGTAACTTTCATACATTCAAAGGGGGCTAATTAAGATACTTGACGAATTTGCGAAAGAGCACACAGTATTGGGCTTTTGAGTTGATAATGGGGAAGGACATTCAGGAGGCCTTAAGCATCTGTATGGGTCACTCGGTTCGCACAGGCACGCTTTTGGGGGGGGGGGGGGATTTCAAGAAGTATAAAAGGATGAGGTTAGCGCAATGTATACGTGGCCACATTTTTGTACCCTGGCTGGCCACAAGATTTCCGTCCCACCGCGCAATAATGCATATTATGCCTCAACTGATAACCACGCCACTAAACCCGGTGCCGCAGCTAAAGACACCGACTGGCGCCCAGCCTCAAGGTTAGCGATCGCGCCCCATGGTCTCCGATCGATCGGCCCCCTCTATTCTCAAACCATAATATGGGGTAGGCAAATGCTGTCATTTCGGCTCCATTGCACAGTTATATCGGCCGCCAAAAAGAGAATCTAATGGAATGTGCAAGGAGCTTCGTATGCAAACATATCTGCAAGAACTTGGAGAGAGACTTATGATTCAGTGATAGCCAATGCTGAACAATTTGCCAAGTTTCAAGCGGAGCATGGCGGCTGGGACTGCGCACTTTCAGATGGCCTAAAATAGTAGGTTTTGCCTACGCCGGATGAAACATCTGGAAGAGCTTGTCCATGGAAAAGCTCATTCGGACTGGCCTTCCGTGCGGGCAAGTATCGTTGCGCGGAGTGGCGATCCAGTCGCAGAGCAGAGAAATAATCGATTCTTCCGACAAAGTCATTCCGTTTTTCACAGCTGATTGACAGGCGACAGACTTTGTCGCTTCAAGGATGATGTTGGCGTGATCGCAGGTAATCAGCTGATCGAGCAGTTCCTGAATTGCTGCCTCGTAATTCTTGTGAGCTAGCTCAAGTGGAACTTGTGTGCAGGAGCTGCCACCGTCTTCGGTGTGTTCGAACTCGAACCCGAGTTTCGCCAGCGCCTCTTCGCTTTCTTTCAAACAAGAAGATTGCTCTGCGCTCAATCGCAAAGGTGCAGATATCAAAAGGTTTTGCGTATGTTCGTTCAAGCGGCCTGGTTCGTTTTGCGCAGCCAAAAGGCGTTCGTAAATTGTCCTTTCGTGAGCGATGTGTTGCTCGACAATTTCCAATCCTTGCGCTGACTCGATCAAAAAGTATGTGTTTTTCAAATAAGCCAGAAGCCGCCAACCATCAGGCAATTCGCGGCGTGTGGATGTTTCTCCTTCGATGTCCGCACTGTAATTCGATCGCACACTTGTGGTTGAGAAACTGTTTCCATTTGTCGAACTTGCAGCAAAATCTGACGATTCTTGCACGTTGTCTGAATCTGCAGCAGGCGAGCTGGTTGGCAAATTGAACGTGAGGCGATCGCGAAAACCTAATTGGCGGGCGCGCGCCGGCGCTTCGGCGACAATTGAAACCGGTTCCTGGTGAGCTTCCTGTGTCGATTGTCCAAACCTTGCATAAGCGATTTGAGCATCGGGAGAAGTATAAGTTTCTGATTTACCCGAGCGCGATTCGGCAATGAGACTGACGGCGGACAGCTCGCCTTGAGGTTCTTGCTGAGCAGGTTGCGCGAAATTTTGCCGTGGCAGTGAGCGAAGCGCTGTGACGATTGCTCTTTGCACCGTCAAATAGACTTCGTTGCCCTGGCTGTATTTGATTTCTTTTTTGGTCGGATGAATGTTGACGTCGACGTGCGAAGGGTCAAGCTCAATTGCGATGACTGCAAATGGATGCCTGCCTCTGGGAATCAAGTCGCTGTATGCGTATTCCAGCGCCTTGTAAGTGAGAGGGCAGCGCACGGGGCGATTGTTGACCATGGTCAGTATCGCTTTTCTGTCGCCTCTGAAGTGAACCGGTTTTGCCACCAGCCCGCGAACCTTCACACCATGGCTGACATCGTGGTTGTTCACTTCAATAAGTGATTCATTGCCTGTGAAGAGCTTTGCTTCTTTTGCCACTTGAGCGAGATCGGCGGAACCGCTAGTTCGCATATGGACCGTGCCTTCGTGTTCGACTGTAATCGCTACGTGCGGGTAAGCGATGGCCAGGCTTTGCACGATTTCTTGAATGTGCGCAAATTCCGTGGATGCCTTTTTGAGGAATTTCATCCGGGCGGGGACGTTGTAAAACAAATCCACGACTTCCATTGTCGTGCCGGGCGCGCAGCCGGTCTCGGTACTTGTTATCTTGCCTTCCTGCGCGTCAATGCGAAAGCCGGAGGCGGCGTCGTGCAGGCGCGTGTAGCAAGTGACTCTGGCGACCGAGGCGATGGAGGGAAGCGCTTCTCCGCGGAAGCCCAGCGATGTGAGGCGCCAGAGATCGTCGGCGCTGGCGAGTTTGGAGGTGGCGTGGCGCTGAAATGCCAGGACGGCGTCTTCCGGCAGCATCCCGTGCCCGTTGTCTGCGATTGAAATCGTCCGGCAGCCTTCCGATACGCTGATCGATATACTGGTTGCGCCTGCGTCGATGGAGTTTTCTACCAGCTCTTTGACGACCGAGGATGGGCGCTCGACTACCTCTCCGGCGGCGATTTGACTGGCGATATAGTCAGGTAGAACTTGAACTTTGCGCACCGGCAGATTTTAACAGAATCA
>JADZFV010000495.1 GCA_020854255.1 Candidatus Melainabacteria bacterium
ACCAGGGGGGAGTTTTAGAAGCGAACCAAGTTGCTGAAGGGATTCAAGCTTCCGAAGCTGTCCAAGCTTCTAAACCAGTTCAAGTTTTTGAGAAGAAGACTCAATTAGCTTCTATGGACTTCACTCCCTCCAGTGCAGGCGCCGGTCGCTCTCGCCCGGATGACACCCCTGCGAAAAACGGCTCCAGGTCTAATGAGAAGTCCGATGTGAAACGCAATGAGAATACCTTTGCGCCGCCATTCTGGGGAAGCAATATCGTGGATGATGTTCCACTTTCCGAAGTCTTCAAATACATAAATGAGAACGCATTAGTGCGCGGCCAGTGGCGTGTTCGTCAAGGCGATACATCCGATGCAGAGTATGAAGAGCTGCTCAACACGCGAATCCGTCCTGTCCTTCGCGAGCTGCAAAAAAAATGCATTGAGAAAAAACTTTTGCTTCCTAAGGCTGTCTACGGATATTTCCCGTGTCAGGCCGAAGGCAATGATTTGATTGTCTATAAAGTGAACGATTCCTTCCTCAATAAATTGAAAGAGCTGGGCACGGCGCCAGGCGAAGTATTGAACCTGAAATCCTCTGACATTGGCGGTCTTGAAGAGTGGACGCGTTTCTCCTTCCCGCGCCAGGATCATGCGCGGCATCTGTGCATCTCTGATTTTTTCCACCCTCGTTCTGAGGGATTGCTCGATGTTTTGCCTGCCCAGATTGTTACCATGGGAGCCGACGCATCGCGACATTCGGAGCAGTTATTCAAGAGCGATAAATACACTGACTACCTGTATTTCCATGGGTTGTCCGTCGAGTCGGCCGAAGGGCTGGCGGAAGTGATTCACAAGCGTATTCGTGAGGAACTCTCACTGGTGAAGTTTGACTCGGAAGATCGCAACAAGTTTTTCCAGCAAGGCTACCGGGGCACCAGATACAGTTTTGGCTATCCCGCCTGTCCCAACCTGGAAGATCAAGTCCAGCTCTTCCAGCTCCTTAAGCCTGAGCGCATTGACGTGTCTCTCAGCGAAGAGTACATGCTGGTTCCGGAGCAGTCGACATCAGCGATTGTGGTGGTGCACCCTGAGGCGAAATACTTCAACGTCAAAGGCCGGGAAGCAGTCGCAAAAAAGGCTAAGTCGATCAGCTGAGCTGACCTGACCTGTTAAGCGGCAACTCCGAAATTCATGCCGGGTTTGTCGGCTTTGAGGCGCTTTGTACTTTGCGCACTGCGCCTGCGCCCTCGGAGCCTCGCTAATTGGGTCCGACACTGCCTCTAACGCAGATAAGCGTCGTATCTTGGGCTAAGACCCCAACTGGATGGCACTCTTGCCTTCACTGTCACCGGGTTTTGTATCCCCTACCCCGTACATCTTTATAAGAATGGGGAGGTTCTTACATCCTGAAATCAGGGGAGAATGATAACGGGTCCTCCTGCAGGCAGGATTTCTCCCGAAAGGGATTTCTAGCCGAATACAATTGGCCAACCTGCAGCTCAGTTGCGAGAGCACCGTGCGTGGTGCTAATGGCGCCGCCTATGCTTTATTGCCTGGCGTCTTTTGATAATTGGAGTGTGTGGATTCTAATCCGGTGCCAACATGAAAGTAAACAGTATTGAAGATGTCGAAAGATTTTTGTCCATACAAGAGCAAGCGTTAGGCTCGAACAGTCCGGAGGTCGCCATCACCCTCCAGCGTTTAGCCGCCCTGCATCTTGAGAATGGAGACTTACTGAAAGCAGAATCTATCTACGAACGCGCGCTCAGCATTCTGGAGGTTGCAGCCGCACCGCACCGCGCCGGCGCCGCTGCTGTCGGAAAGAAGCTCTATGATATAAGCCTTCAGAAAAGAGAAAAGGAAGCCGCCGTCGCCCGCCGGGGAGGCACGATTCCACCTCACGCGCGTCGCACGCTGCAAGACACCCCTTTGACCCTCTCCATGGGCGGCATCCCGTCGGTAGATGCTTATTTCGCCAAAATGAAGTCGACGAGTGAAAGTTGTAAGCCGGCTGCTGCAACCAGCGAGCACGAGGAAGTCGGATTGTCGCACTCGGACCTGAGCGGAAAGAGCGACAAACCGAAGAAAGTCAGCGAATCGATGATTGTGGAAGCTCAATCGGAAATCACTCTGCTCCGGCAAATGGTCGGCAATCACAACGTCTCTGTGGCTGATGCCTTGACGAAACTGGCGGATTTGTACTGCCGCAGGAAAATGTACAATGAAATGGTGCCGCTTCTCGTAGAAGCTCTTCAGATTCGAGAGGACGCGTTTGGCGATGAACACCATACAGTCTCGACTGAGTTGAAAAACCTTGCGCGCGTATACATGGCGCAGGAGAGATATTCTGTTGCAGAGCCGCTGCTCAAGCGGGCCATCAATATTCGCACCAAAGCATACGGGCGCAACCACAGAAGAACTATCGATGCTCTGCAACTTTATGTCAGCCTTTTGAAGAAAACCAATCGCTTTGAAAAAGCCGATGAAATTCAAAAACGCATCAGCGATCCCAGCGATACATCGGCTATCAGCACCGATACTTCGACCGATCACGATGCGTACAAGTTCGACAGAGTTCGCTAAAGAAGTGTTCAATTTTCGGTGCAGAAGCCTGGCCCGGTCTGACCAACCGGGCCAGCAGCTTGATTGGTGTTCTTAGAGCGGAAAACCGCCACTGCCGGAGTTTTCGAATTATTCCCAATAACTTCCAACTTGATCAATACAATCCAGAAAGGGCCGATCAAGTCCAGCGGACAGATATAACTTAAGCTTGTGCAGGCAACTAACTCCAGTGGTGGGCGCCGCGTTTTTTAATGTTCTTATAGTATTCTTCTTTGTCGCGATAAAAGCACTCGCATTTTTCCCGGCATCCGCAAGTGCACTCGCATTTACCTGGACCACAAAAGCAGCTGCAGGTTTGCAAAACCACGTTTAAGTATGTTTTTCTACCGAGGTAGAAAGAGACTCCACCGACAACGATTGCGAAAGCAACAATTTCGCGGCTGATCGTTAGTGCTGGAAACAGCGCTTTGAGTCCGCACAACCCAAGAATTGTAAGGAACATTCCACTGAGAGTTACGTACATATCTTCGATCTCTGCTCCTGCGGAACTCAAATTCTTAAACCCGGGCTTTCGGTTTGTTGAATTAAAATCGTGAAAAACTATAGCCATTCTAGCGATGACCGGGTCTGAAACCGCCAGGCATAGCAATTTATTAAGGTGGTCAAGAGGCGCTGTCTGTAGGTCTCTGATTACCGGGCCGCACTTCCTGTTTTAGGATTTAGCGCCTGCCTTCGTATGCGATTTTGCTTTGATGCCTTTTACGAACTGGCACATGTCGTCGTAGCGCCCGAATGATGGGACGACGTAGGTGCCCTGACAGAGCGGGCGCAGTTGTTCCAGAAGTTCTTCCGCCAGTTCCAATCCGACGGCAGCGCCCTGGTCGCCTGCCTTTTCCATGGCTTTGCGAACTTTGTCGGGAATCGTTATGCCGGGCACCTCGTTGTGCAAATATTCTGCGTGTTTGAAGCTATTCAGCGGCATGATGCCAACGAGAATAGGAATTTTGCACTCGCCGAATTCTTCCAGGAAGTCGGTGAGGTCTCTCAACTGGTAAAGTGGTTGAGTCATCGTAAAGTGCGCACCGGCTGCGATCTTCTTTGCAAAGCGATCGAGTTCTTGAGCGCGATTTTCGTGCGTCGGATTTAGTGCACACGCAATTGAAAGAGTCGTTGGTGTTCCGATCGAATTGCCTGCGATGTCCAGACCATGATTGAGCTGGCTGATGATTTTGATCAATCCAATCGAATCCACGTCATATACGGCAGTCGCGTGCACGTAATTGCCCAGTGCGGGCGGGTCACCAGTGAGCGCGATTACATTGTGAATACCGAGGGCCTGGCAGCCGAGAAGGTCTGCCTGGATGCCCATTAAATTGCGATCGCGTGTGGTGAAGTGAATAATGGTTTCGATTTTGACGTTTTGAGAAATCAGCTGGCAGGTGGCAAGCGACGACATGCGCACGCGAGCCATCGGGCTGTCGCCGACGTTGATGGCGTCTGCACCCGCGTCTCTAAGTGTTTCAGCCGCTTGCAATATCTTTTTAGCGATAGCGCCTTTTGGTGGATCAAGTTCGACGCTTACAAAGAAGTCACCGTTTTTCGGGTTTTCCTTTGCCGCTGTGAGTCGGGCAGCCAGGGCCGGAAGCTCACTTTTCGGTTTTGGTGTTTCCTTTTTTCCGTCGTTGGAGCGTGCTTTGTCCTTGGTCGAAATAAGAGCTTCCGGCTTCAATGCCGGCAGTTCTTGCGCTGTCGCAGCCGAAGATGCGTTTTGCGACTCGATGTATTTATCCAGCTCAATACGCATGGCTTTGATGTGATGCGGAGTCGTGCCGCAGCATCCACCAACCAATCTTGCGCCTGCTCTCACATAGGGTTCTACATAAGATGCGCAGTAGTCCGGTCCTGACATAAATTGATATCTGCCGCCGCTCAAGCTCGGCTGACCGGCGTTGGGCAGGCAGGAGTAGTTGAGCTTAGACGCATCAATGCCTTTCTCTTTCAAAGCATGCGACATACGTAAAAGTGAGTCGAAAACGGGTCCGGGGCCAGCACCGCAGTTGATACCAATGACATCAGGTGCGTCATCGCCCAGTTTCACAAAAAGTTTCACCACGTCTTCGGGCGTGACGCCCAGAAGCGTGTGTCCATCAGGGGAGAAACTCATTTGGGCGACGACAGGAAGTTTGGAAACCGATCTTGCTGCGCGCACGGCAATGGCTGTTTCTTCCAGCGAGGACATCGTTTCGATCATAAACAGATCGACACCACCAGCCAATAGAGCTTCCATTTGTTCTGTGAAAGCCGCTTTGAGATCGTCTTTTGTCACATCTCCAATCGGCACCATGAGCTTGCCTGTCGGACCGACCGAGCCGGCTACGAACACCGGCTGGCCGCCCACCTCGCGTGCATTGCGCGCGATCTTTGCCGCCCACAAATTGATCTTATGTGTTTCTGCCTCCAAGCCAAAGTTGGCCAGGCGGAATCTGTTTGCCGAAAAAGAATTTGTCTCGATAACATCAGCGCCGGCATTAATGTAATCGATGTGCACTTTCTGAATCTCGTCCTGTTTTGTCAGGTTGAGATGCTCGAAGCTCGCCTCCGGTGACGCGCCCCGCGCGTATAGCAGCGTGCCTATGCCTCCATCTGCAAGTAGCGGTCTTTTCGCAAGCTCTTTGAGGAATGGATGCGTCATGGGTCTCCGGGGTTGCTTTGTCATAAATCCTGGGTTGTCGGGTGCTGTCTGGTCCGTGAAATTGCCGCCAATGGTTGCCAGAGCGGTAATTGCGCTTTGGAACGCCCGTGCAGGCGCCTGAGCTCAACAACACCCTAAAACCGAATTTTAACACGTCGTTAATCCTCATTGAGACAGTGCGCCTGCCTGCGTTACGGAACGTCTCATAGGCTGCGAAATGCCGCTGCCCGGCAATTCCGAGCAAAGCTTTAGTTACTGTTTTCTTGTCAAACCCGTCAGGTGTACCACCTGGAGGGCTTTTGCCTGTTAATATACGGTTCTTGTAGACCTCGCGCGTGCACCAGTCTATGTGAAGCCGCGCTCATCAGTTTGAACATTGGAAGCCAGTGACAGCAGACCCGAAACTCATCCGCAATTTTTCGATCATCGCCCATATCGACCACGGTAAGTCGACTCTGGCCGATCGCCTTTTGGAATACACCAAGACAATCGCCAAGCGCGATATGCAGGCTCAGATCCTCGACACCATGGACATCGAGCGTGAGCGCGGCATTACCATTAAGGCGCAGCCGGCGCGCATGGAATATATGGCGCAGGACGGCAACAACTACATTCTCAACTTGATCGACACCCCCGGGCACGTCGATTTCGGTTACGAAGTGTCGCGCAGCCTGGCCGCATGTGAAGGAGCGCTCCTGGTCGTAGACGCCAGTCAGGGCGTGGAAGCGCAAACGCTCGCCAATGTACATTTGGCGGTTGAAAACAATCTGGAAATCGTCCCGATCATCAACAAAATTGACCTTCCCAGCGCGGAGCCGGAGCGCATTCGCGCGGAAATCGAAGAAGTAATCGGGCTGGATGCGAGCCATGCGGTTTTGGCATCTGCGAAGAATTACATCGGCATTGAAGAAACGCTGGAAGCGATCGTCAATTTCATTCCACCGCCGCCTGACACAGCCAAAGAGCGTTTTCGCGCGCTGGTCTTTGACAGCTATTTTGAAAGCTATCGAGGCATCATCGTATATTTCCGGGTCAAAGACGGCGAAGTGCGCATGGGCGACAAAATTCGCTTTATGAACAACAACACTGACTTCGAAGTAACTGAATTAGGCGTGTTGCGCCCGCAACAATTCAAAGTCGACAAGCTTGGTCCAGGCGAAGTGGGCTATCTGGCCGCCTCCATCAAAGACGTGGCGACACTGGTCGGCGACACCATCACCCATCAGGACAAGCCCGCTAAAGAGGCGCTGCCTGGCTATCGACCCGCCAAACCGATGGTTTTTGCCGGACTCTATCCTGTCGACAACGAACAATATCCGGACTTGCGTGAAGCTCTGGAAAAGCTGATTCTCAATGATTCTTCGCTGCAATACGAGCCGGAAACTTCCGAAGCTCTGGGATTTGGCTTCCGCTGCGGATTCCTTGGACTCTTGCACATGGAAATCATTCAAGAGCGTCTCGAGCGTGAGTACGACTTGCAGCTGATCACGACGGCACCATCTGTTGTATATCGCGTCACCAAGACTGATGGCTCGGTGCACATGATCGAAA
>JADZFV010000496.1 GCA_020854255.1 Candidatus Melainabacteria bacterium
CTGGAGAAATCTCCCGACAAAAGGCATCAAACCATCGAGAAATTCTCGCGCGATTTCAGAAACGCAATGGCCGGCTAACATTAATTAGTCGTAGATTAATGAATCAAGAGTACGCTCGCCACCAAAGGCGCAAGCAAACGCTTTGCCGTCTCTGTCAAAGTAATAGAAGACACAATTTTAAAGCTTGAGCTTGCATGCGACTGCTCCATTTAGGATCATCCTTTCAAGCACCCCGCCCTTAAGGGCGGGTTTGACATAGGAGCGCTGAAATCGCTGCGTTTTGCATTATGGATGAGACCTTCAGGAGCGCCAGAGAGGGACGTACCTGCCGTCAGAAACCTGATACGGTGCCCAGGCGAATGAGAAAACATCAACGCTAATATTTGATTTTTTCGCTGCGATGTTAACGACTTCGACAGATTCTGCAGCTTTATCAAGTTCTCTCTGGATGCCTGCAACTTCAGATTGAAACTGCTGCTCGAGATCGCTCATTTTTTGATTGAGCGCCTCGAGATTTTCATTAGCGCGCTCCACATCAGCTCGGCTCGAAGCCGAACGATTGGCCGCTCTTGCCGCGGTCGTTGCTCTGCCGAGAGTGCTAGACGAAACTGTGCGCCGTCCCAGGAAAGCCCCAAGAACAGTCGCTCCGACAGAGATTGCAGTCTGCATATCCTGCGCCTTAACTTGCTCCTGTTCGCGCTCGACGGCTTGCTCGGCCAGGCGAATTTTGCTTTCCAGCGTTGAAAGTTTCTCCTGATACTTAACTTTCAGTTTATCGATCTCCGCATCCCTTTGTTCCTTTGCTTTCTCACGCACACGAATCCGGAAATCTCTTTCCGACTCGTCTTTGAGCGATGAAAGTTTTAGCGCGGGACACGACAAGACAAAGTGTTTCTCCTTTTGCACCAGCCACTCCTGAAACTTCTTCGTCCAGGCTTTGTATTGTTTCGCCTGAAAAACCCACTCTGGTGGACGAATGAATTCCGCCTGAGCGATTGGTTGCGATTCCAGATCGGTGACTTTGATTTTTTCTTCGGTGCCATCGTCCATCATGACAAAAACAGGATCTTCGCGAACCGGTAATACCCATGTGCGGGAAACGCAGTGATCGAGTTTTGACTTTGTATCTACAAAACGAACCTGGCTGACTGCAAGTATGCAGGGTGCGTAAATGACTTTGCCGGCGCCGGCAGTGCCTTTGATCGGCAATGCGTATTGAGAAACGTCGGGCGGCAGAATCGGCGCCGCATTGGAAATTGAAGAGGGCTTTGCGGGTTTGGCAGGTGCGGTCTGAGAACCAGGAGCAGGGGATGCATTTGCCGAAGAGGCGGCGGCAGAAGATCCAGCTGTTGCCGATGCGGCAGGAGAAGTTCCAGCGACGGGAGAAGATCCAGCGGCTGCAGGTCCACCGGCAGGAGCCGCAGACGGCGCCAGTGAGGTGGCTGATTTCTCGGCCACAGCTTTTTTCTTTGCGTCCATCAAAGTCTTTATTTGATTTCGCGCTAAAGGACCGCGCAGGTATGACAGGCTGAAGCGAGTTTTGAACGCGCTCAGTCCTTCGCCCTGCGTGTTGTGCAGCAGAAAAGTGCGTTTTTTCAAGGACGCCAGCATCCTGTCCAGAGTCTGGCGGTCGAAGCTGGAGCCTTTCTCTGTGGCGACTCCCTCGAGTCCATCGAGCAGGCGCATTTTGTCGCGCTCGGTCTGCAGGCGACCGACGAACCAGGTGCCGCAATTTGCCAGTCCTTTATAGTCCAGATCGACAGGATTTTGCGTCGCCAGTACTACGCCAAGCCCATAGGCTCTTGCTTGTTTCAGCAACGTCAAAAGTGGCTGTTTGCTGGGTGGATTGGCGACAGGTGGGAAATAACCAAAAATCTCATCCATATAAATTATGGCGCGCAAACTTGAAGTGCCCGCCTGACCTCGCATCCAGGAAATCACCTGATTGAGAAAGAGGGCGACGAAAAACATTCGCTCATTATCTTCCAGGTGAGCAATCGACATGATTGAAACTCTGGGCTTACCTGAGTCTGTGTAGAGGAGTCTGCCCACATCGAGAGATTCTCCCTGCATCCAGGTTTCGAACCCAGGCGCGGCAATAAGATTGTTGATCGCCGTCGCCAGTTCGAAGCGCTCTTTCCCGGGAAAAAACGACTCCAGGTCCAGTGCGCCCACCTGAGCGAAAGGTGGCGCTTGAATTAAACGCACAAGATCGATGAGTGACAGATCCTGGCCGTTTTGCCAGGCGTTTTGAATGATATTGCCAAGAAAAATGCTTTCCCGTCCGCGCCGTGGATCAGACCTCACGCCTGCCAGATTGAGCAGGCTTTGTGTGGACACATTGACGCGCTCGCGCAGGCTTTCTCCATCTGCCACAACTGCAGCAGGAGGGCAGGAAAATGACTGCAATACTGAGAGCTGAATTCCAGCCGTGCTGAATGGTGTGTAGATAGAAAAATCGGCGCTTTCTTTCAGCCTTTTGATTCTATTTATATCTTGTCCGTACGAACCGATGCCATCAAGCCAGAGTTTCGATTGCGCGGCGGCAAATTCGTCGACCGATTGGCCCTTCAATGCTGCTTCTTCTGCGCTCACCCAGGGCTGAAACTCTTGCGGGGAAAGGTTTTCAAAAGTGAGCAGGAGATTTGAGATATCACCTTTGGGATCGATCGCCAGGACAGGGATGCTATCGATTGCAGCTTCTTCGATCAAATCAATGCACAGTCCTGTTTTTCCGGAGCCGGTCATACCGACAACTACAGCGTGCGTGGTCAAATGGCGCGATTCGTAGAGGACATAGCCGGATTCTTCTTTTTCGCTTTCCAGATCGTATGGTTTTCCCAAATAGAAAACACCAAGCTTCTCAAAGTCGTTTACTTGTTGTATTTCTGACGCCACTTTTTCCTTCCAATGTTTCGTAGAGCGTTCGTTAAATACTGGTTTTGAACGAAAAATCGACGAGAAAAAATGTCGAGTTTTTACCGTTTTCCATAACAGGGGGAAAGTCCCCCCTTGAATCGTCTTTCATCTGCTTTCAGAGCCGAAACCGAAAAGCGTTTCCCCTCAAGCAAAGAGAGATAGCAAGCCCTTTTCTCCAAAGTTTATCTTAAATGTTTACCCCTTGCATTTGAGTTATTGAAAACCTAACATGGAGATGTCAAGAATTTATTTCGCTGCCACAGATCTCCTCGTGGCGGCTGGCGGCTTGCATCACTAAATTTCGATGGGGGAAGCTTCCATGAAACAAGAGAGACACACTCAGGCTTCTCAAGATAACTGCAACTCTTATGGAGAAGAGAGCATCGTCTTAAGGCTAGATCAACTGGAGACTCCGGGCAAATGCTCGGTGATTTACGAAATTGCACGCATAGATACATTGCTCGGGCAAGTATTCATGCAGGATTTGAAGTGCCGCCTGGCGGCGACCGCTTAGTTGCTATTTCAATTTTTTCGGCGCTCAGGAGAAAATAATTTTCGAAAAACCATTCAAATAGCCAGCAAGTAAGCGTCCTCTGTCCATCTCGACTGCTCACTGGCTTCAGCATCGTCTTTATTCTCGGTATCCTTAGGCTAACCAGTTGCTCGCTTGTCCTCCTTGTAAATGCAAGGACCTTGGTACGACGGCGTTCCAGAAGTCAATAAGTCATACTTTCAGTAGAGTTATGGCATCTGGGGCACCATGTCTGGCAACAAGCGAACAACTGACGGCAGAATAACTCTATCTACTGTCATAATGGCATCCATCGCAATCGGCTGCTTTGCTTTGGCGGCTTCATCGCCGCAATTTGCTGCCATCGGCGGTCCGTACGGTATGGTACCACCGGTGGTACCATACAATCCGAAGGTGCCGGTTTTTGTGCCGACAGATGTTACCAGTCCGAATGTTCACTTGAGTGTTCCGGCTCTTTTTGCACTGTCAGGAATTCAACAAATCCCCAACAGCAAGTTTCCCAGAGACGACGAACTGAAAGGCTCGGCTGAATGGATTTTAGTGCGCTCGCGCCAGTCCGCCGAATACGACAAAACCTCGGTCTATTCAGTCACTTTGAACAAAGGCGATATTCTGGTCACGGTCAAACGCCCGTCCAATCTTGCCATCGTGACAATTCCATACGGAAAGGTTTCAATTGCATCCGATGGCGATTGTGTGGTCACTTTCAACAACGGCATTCTGAGAGTGCAAAACTTAGACGGGTTGGGCAAGAGCGTCTGCGCTCAAGTACAACCGCCGGGCACAGAGATGAAGACAATTCAGCTGGCTGCCGGCTTTGAATTCGTTGCCGGAGACCGCAAGCTGGACCCGCCGGACTTGCGCCCGAAAGACGGGATTGCCAGGCGCCACTTTAAATTCCTCGAGGGTGGTCATCTTGCAGTCAGCGAATTTTCCGTAGACAGCGCCATCAAGAACAGCGACTTGATTGCCGACATAAGGCAGAATACAACCGGTGTCAAAGAAAGGCGAATATTGAGCGATATGTCCAAGATGGCGGCGGTTCTCAACTACACCAGAGGCGAAGGCGGCTTCCGGGAAGAGAAATAACCACACATTCCATATATAATCATCGCGTATCTTATTGGCGTCCCTGGTTCTGGCATCACTGGCTTTTGCAGCCGCATCCAAGCGGATAACGGCACGTCCTATCAATTTAATTCGAATCGCCGGCATGACGCAAGAGAGAACCAGCAAACGAATACTGATCCTGGGCGGCGGATTTGCCGGAGTCAAGTGCGCGCAGACCTTGACGAAACACCTGCCTCTGGGCGAGCACGAAATCATCCTTTTCAATCGCGAGAACCACATGGTTTTCCACCCGCTGCTTGCCGAAGTGGCAAGCGCGGCGGTACAGCCAAAGGATGTGGCAGCGCCCCTGAGGCAGCTTTTGCGGGGTGTAAAGTGCCGAACCGAGGATGTCCTGTCCATTGATATTGCCAGAAGGCTCATCGAGTACGAGGGCTATGACGGCAAACGGCGGCAGATGGAATACGATCACGTTGTCATCAGTTGCGGAAACACAGCCAATCTCGCGCTTGTTCCGGGCATGGACGATCACGCCTTTGGGTTGAAAACGGTCGGTGACGCCCTGGCGCTGCAAGCTCACGTAATGGAGATGCTGGAAAAAGCAGAAGTCTGTGAAGACGAAGTGATGAAGCGCTTTTATCTGTCATTCATTGTCGTCGGTGGGGGCTTCTCCGGAGTTGAAGTAGCCGGCGAAATCAACGACCTGGTCAGAAAGAGCCGCAAGTTTTTCTCGGCAATTTGCAAGAAAGATATTAGCGTCACGATAGTACACTCGGGCGAACACATTTTGCCTGAAGTAACGCTCTCTTTGAGAACGTTCGCTGAGCGCAAAATGCAAGAGTCCGGCGTTTCGATGGTTTTAAACGCCATGGCAGCAGCTGCTACCCCGGACGGCGTGATTCTGAAAGATGGAACAATGCTGGAAGCGGCGACAATTGTTTGCACCATCGGTACAACCACTCTTCCGGTGATCAACAGAATTGATCTACCCAAAGAACGCGGCAGACTGAAGACTGAAGCTGATATGAGCCTGCCAGGCTATCCGCATACCTGGGCAATCGGCGATTGTGCGGCGGTGATGAACGCCGTGGATGGAAAGTTATGCCCACCGGTTGCACAGATTGCCGAAAGGCAAGGAACGCAAGTTGCACTCAATATCATTCGCCGCCTGAAGGGCGAGCCTACACGACCATTCTCATACACGATGATGGGTTCGATGTGCTCGATCGGAGGACGAAATGCCATCGCAGAGATGATGGGTCTGCGCGTCAGCGGCATGCCGGCATGGTTCGTTTGGCGCGGCGTGTATCTAATGAAATTGCCTTCTTTTACTCAGAAGATAAAGGTTGGCATTGAATGGATGTGCGATCTGGTTTTTCCGCGCACGCTCGCGCACATGAAAGCCGACCGCTCAAGACGGGTCGGACGCGCTTATCATCCAACCGGCGACTACATTTTCCATGAAGGCGACCCGGCTACGGAATTTTACGTCATTCAGCAAGGTCAAGTGGAAGTCGTAAAAGGCAATCTGGCCAATGACGGCGAGGAAATCCTGGCGATCCTCGGTCCCGGCGATTTCTTCGGCGAAGGAGCTTTGCTTGACAGCGGCGCACGCAGCGCATCAATAAGAGCGCGCACAAACGTTGAAGTGACGGTTCTGGGACGCAATGTATTCACGCAGATATCTTCCTGCCTTGCGCCCTTGCGCGACGCCGTGGCAAACGCGATAAAGCGGCGGACCAATATATGGAAAAACCTGCCGGAAGCCAAAGAAATTCTCGAGGCGATTCCTCTGTCGGTGCTCATTGAGCCGATGGCTCACCCGCCCCTTAAACCGACTGACCCGGTGGAATCAGCAATTGAATTGATCAATATTCATAAACTGGACTTTCTTTGTATCGTAAACGACAACGACATACTTGTCGGCATCGTTTCGCGCAGCGATCTTTTCCGCGCCATTGAGCTGGCAGTTCAAGATCGCAGCTTGCGCGTATGCGTCAGAGATATCATGGTGCCTGAGCCTATTTTCATTTCGCAAGGCGAAAGCACCAGTCTTGCTCTTTCGATCATGCGCGAACACGGCTTGAAAAAACTGCCGGTCGTCGAATCGAGAGATCATCCAATTTTGATAGGAGCGGTGCGCGTAGAAAACATTCTCGACAATCTGGTCAAACTCTGGCTTGCCGGCGAGCTTCTGGTGTCCACCAAGTCAGGAATCAAGTCTTAGATATTATCCAGACAGGCTGCATCAGGCCACGCGATCAATTTCTTGAGCCCAGCCTCTAATCGGTTTTTCTTGATTCTTCAAACATTCGTTCGGCATTCCGGAAAGCTCTGACTTCAATGCCGACACTTCGCGAAATAAGCTTTCAGTAAGGTTTTTTGTAACCGCAGGTGGATCCTTTTCAAAGCGTTCTGAATAGCTGGAAAGATCTACTGGCTGTCCGAAGACTATTTTTGCGACTGCAGGACCCTCCCAGTCGTACACAATTGAGGCAGGAATCACTTTTACCGCAATGCCGTCGCGCTGGGCAGCAAGAGCGATTCGAGCGGCGCCCAACTTAAATGGATGCAAGACGCCATCGTAAAAAACTGTTCCTTCCGGAAAGACAACCAATCCTTCGCCCTTGCGAAAACCATTTTCCGCAAAGCCGATCAAATCATGCCTGGGATCAGCAGGAAATGCACCAACCCAGGGAAGAGTAAGTCCTTGATAGCCCTTTAACTCGGCTGGCGAAACCATGTAATTTGCCCTTCTTCTGAGAGCTCGCAAAACCATGAGACCGTCGAATCGCGAAGAATGGTTGCTTACTAAAATAAATGGACCGGTGTTCGGGACGTTTTCCCTTCCATAAACTTCTATTCGTCGAAATTTGAAACGCAAGACGAACTCGTTGATGATCCACATAAAAATGGCTCCCAACCAGTTTTTTCTGTCGACTATCTTCTGCTTGATACGAAATTCTTTCATGTAAAAACAGAAGCGAAATCAATCGCCCCTCCTCCAATTTTGTCTCTGTGAGCCGTGCTCTAACAATTCCAAGTTACAACTTTGGCGGCTGACAAAATCATGATGCCTAACAGTTTGGCGACTGTTTCATTAATGTATACACAGCCAGAAAAGCGCCTGACATCACGTGTGTGGGGGGGGGGGGGGGCCCTGATTGACGATCAAAGCAGCTTGTTAGATTTTCTCGATTTTGCCTCACGGAAATTTTGTTAGGTTTGGTCGAGAAAATCTAACAAACAGCCAAAATCGTCTTTCAACCACCCGTAACCCAGCCCTGGCAGGCATTTCGAGCTAGTGGTCGCTCTTCGCACGGGTCGCACTTCTCATCATTAACAGGTAGCTGACGCCAGCCATCGCAAAGCCGACAAACCAGCCATAGTCATACAGTGGCTTCATTTCCTCAACGAATACACCAATCCAGGCAAAGAAACAGCCTAAAGATGTCGCGGCGACGGCTTTCCAATTCCAGCCATTCTTGTAGGTGTATTCACCCTGGAGCAGGTACAAGTCTGCAAGGTTGAGCCTTTGCTTGCGAACAATCCAGTAGTCTACAATCAGCACACCCCCGATTGCACCCAGCCCGCCTGAGTATCCACCTAACCACTTATATATGTAGGCGGAAGGATCAGCGATCAACAGCCAGGGTTGCATCAGAATTCCCAAAACACCCGTGATCAATCCGCCTGTGCGAAAGCTGATCCAGCGAGGAAAGGCGTTGGCGAAGTCATTGGCTGGTGACACGACATTGGCGGCAATGTTAACAGCCAGGGTAGCCACGGCGACGGTAAACATTGCCACGGCAACGACAAGTGGATTCGTGAAATGACCAATCAATTTAGTCGGGTCCCAGAGCTCTTGACCGCTCACTCCTGGATAAATAACCAGAGCGCAGGAAGTGACTACGATTCCCATGGAAGCAAAAAGAGTCATGGCTGTGGGTAGAGCGACAACCTGTCCAATGGTCTGCTCCTTCTGGCTTTTGCCAAAACGAGTAAAATCGGGCATGTTGAGCGAAAGCGTCGCCCAAAATCCAATCATTGCCGTCAAATTGGGTATGAACACAGGCAGAAACGCCGACAGGGTCGGGAATTTACCACCGTCACCCAGCATGCCGCCAAATCCGTGCGCTGATGAAACAGCCCAGATGACCAGGCAAAAACACATGATCATTACAAAAGGCGCTGCCAGTCCTTCAACCTTTTTCAGCAGATCCATGCCGCGGTAAATAATCAGAATATTCAAGCCCCAGAAAATTGCAAAGCCAATCCACTCGCCCGGAAGATGTCCGCTGATGGGTCCACCAAGAACCGTTTCCCAGCCTGGAAGAACCGATTTGAAAAGCACATGCAGAGCTTGCCCGCCAATCCACGCTTGTATGCCGAACCATCCGCAAGCCACGACAGCCCTCATCAATGCCGGCAAATTAGAACCGATCGTGCCATAGGCTGCACGCGCAAAAACAGGAAAAGGGATACCGTATTTGGTGCCAGGATGCGAATTGAGCAGAATGGGAACCAAAACAATGATATTGCCAAGCATGATCGTAATGATCGCCTGCCACCAATTCATTCCATTGGCGATCAAACTGGACGAGAGCATGTACGTCGGAATACATGCCGACATGCTCACCCAGAGCGCGGCATAGTTATAGGTCGACCAGTTGCGGTCGGCGACCGGAATAGGAGCAAGGTCATGATTGTATATCGGGCTGGAATCGATTGAGGCGGAATCCTCAAGTTCGACACGACCATCAGGATGCACGACCTGACTACTGGTTTGATTGTCTACCGAGGCACCCGAACCGGCCTGAGACAGATCGGCTTTAGACTCGCGCCTGGACGTTTCTCCACCTTCGCTTTGCATCGACGCAGTGCCCCGCATTGAACTTTCGCATTTTACGATCTCGATAGGTCATCTCGACACGCACATACACAGTAGCAGCATTCACGAGGTTGAAATTGAACGAAATTTCGTAAGCATATTCTCGAATTCTCAGAATCCCTTGAGACACTTCACTGGAAATACGGATGTTGCCTCATGAATGACAGATCGTTTTTGTTGCAGAAATTCTCGCGCAAAATACAGCACTATTCAGATTTGCTTTTGATGCCGAATGCAAGAAATCATCACTGAGAAAGATAAAATTTTTACCAAAACACCGAATCCGAAAACATTGAACCAGTTTACCTTTTGGAATATTTTGATGCACAAGAATCACAGAAAATTTCCGGCAAATTAAAGTGAGGTGCGCGCCAAATCTGCATTTGGTGGTATACCAAATATAGACTCAGAAGGAGGCGGCATGAAAAAACCGATCACAAAGACGGCTCCAAAGCGCACGAAAGCACGAAGCAGAGCAAAGGTTTCCAGTGCAGCGCTTGCAACTTGTCCTGTAAACGGAGCTGGATGGTGTCCTTATCCGTTTTCGGTTGCTCAACTCGAGAAGAGAATGAAGGCAAAAGCTCAGAATACAGAAACGCCCGTTTCGACTAAGAGGCGGAAACGAGCGGTAGTTGAAGCGAGATAGCGCTGAATCGTCGCGCTTCGAACTTGGATTTAAGCAGCTTGCGGTTTCGTAGGCTTCCAGGTGACCATGCATACTCCATTCTTGCAAACGGGAGTGGCGTTTTGACTTGCTTTGCCGCTGGCTGCCGATTGGCTTTGGCGAAGATTTCTTTCGCTTTGCGATTTGGATTCAGCAACATGCTCTTTAGTGTTTATCGTGGTCGGATTCATGGTCGAATCTCCGTTCTGCACTAGGGTTTCCCTTTCGGTATCTGAATATTAGTCTTTTCCAATCAAATGGTCGATTGGTGGAAATCCCAACAGGCACCGGTTATTCCCACACTTTGACGCCCAAAAGTGCGGAAACTACGCAAAGTGGACCAAAAAAGCTTGCCCAGCTTCGTTTATAGGACTTCCTTTCAGCAAAGCGGAGATAGGTTCTTATTTTGCCGGCGCCTTGTAAGGCATAAACGACAGAAACGGTTTACCCTGCCAAACTGCCACTGAGACCGTCAACGGTCCTTGAGGAGACAGAGTCAGTTTCACCTGATCGCCACCGGCCCTAATGTCCTTCAACTCGCCACCAGAAATCCAACTCCAATCGACTGCGCATACAACGTCTCCAGAGGAGGGAAATCTTGTCTCATCAGCCAGGCTGGGCTCAATTGATGGTCCGGATGCTCCGGCAACGGCATCGAGAATCAAGCACTGATCACCTGAAAACTGGATAGCAAATTGATGCAGATTACTTGTTGCCTGCATTACTTTCTTACCGATAATTCCAGAAAGCTTGTCCTGACAGTCATTCATCAAAATTCTTCTCTTTATCGTCCCTCGGAAGGGGGAGAACAAATCTAATAATACAGGGAATAATATACTTGGGTTTCGTTGCCCGATTCGACCGGGGGGATTTGAATGGCTACGGGTCACTGTGTTCGAACGCAAATAAAGATACGTCGCTCCACTGGAAGCGGCGCTATAGCTGAGTTCGCTCCAGTCCTTTTCATCTTCTTTCTGGTAATTCTGTTCCCGCTCATCAATTTGATCGGCTTCGCCACCAGTTCGGCGACTGTTCTGATGATCACGCGACAAGCGGCAAGCATCGCAGGTTCTTCAACTACCTGGCAAGATGCCCTGGCCGGTATGGATCAGGAGACTCAAAAGTGGAAAAACTCCGGCTTCGGCAAGTTTGCAAATATAACACCGATGGGCGGCTATAACGGCTGCGGCGCAGACATGTATATTGCAACCACTAATCTTTCGTCCGGCAACACAACCTATTCAACAAAGAATTCCGGGTTGGGTGTTGCTGCAGACACGCAAAACAACATCTTCGAGTATCAAATCAGAACACGATTCACGATTAACCCGTGGTTGAATATGTCTGGTATGCCTTTCA
>JADZFV010000497.1 GCA_020854255.1 Candidatus Melainabacteria bacterium
AAATTCGATATCTACGGAGATGTGGATGTAGATAGAACAGGAACCGCTCATTTCGATACGGGAGCCGGGCGCGACCTGCGCGTAGCCGCTTTCGAGATGGAAGGCGTAGACCCTTTCCGGGCGCGCTTTCTGCTTGGCTTGAATGATGGCGAATGGGACAAGATGCCAAATTGGCATCAATTGATCAACGAAATCTCGTTCTACAACGAAGTGTTTGCACCAATTGAGCGAGCGACAAGCATTGAAGAAATCGGCGAAGAAAAACTCGCTGCTATCATTGACCAGGGCAAAGCAAAACTGAGGCAGTAAGCGGAAGGGCCACAACATGCGGAATAAAAGCACTTTTGCGTTCGCGACCGCGATATCATTTGCTGTCGCTCTCGGTTTAACTGTGCACGCAAAAGAGCCTGAAAAGGCCAGGGCGACAAAACCAGCCACCACGAATTCAAATAAAACCAAACCGAAAATCATGCTCACGAAGGACGGGGCGGTTAATGCTGTGATGAAAATGCCTGAAGTGACGCAGTTCTTCACCAATGTCGCCAGGTCGAAAATAGCAAAGCCTGCAATCGAAATGGATAGGGTCGAAGGCGACGCATATGTGGTGCACGTCTTTGAAATCGTAAGCGACGGACCTGATTCATCTCACACTGCCACGCAAAACTGGTATCACGTAAATAGATACACCGGCAAAATTACCAAAGAGTTTTGAACTTTAGAAGCAATCAGTCAGTACACAAGTCCAAAACGATGCAATCTAACCCTGTTTAGATACAGACGCAGTCTGGTAGCGTATTTGGTGCCAGTACTTTCCTAAAAATTCCGCATAGCTGTGGCGACAGATATAGAGTTTGCGAATCTCACTGTTCTTCTGAAGAATTTCATGCAATTCTTCCAGATAATAATGCGGAGCTGCCGGAAACAAATGATGCTCGGCATGATATTTGAAATCGAATGGCGCCAGGTACCAGCGCGCGAGAAGTCCCACGTTTAGCACCGAAATCAGCCGTCCTTCCATCGGGCCTTGCGGATCATCTTTCAAGCGCGCATGATCGACAAAGCCTCGCAAGAACCCGAGGAATGTTCCAGTGGTGAAAATCGGCAAGAGCCAGAGCGCAAAATACAGCCAGAATTGACCGGACGCAAGCCACAGCGCCGCCCAAATTACCAATTGAACGGGCACAAGGTTCAATATCTCAGGGTGCCCAGTGCGGGCTAGAATGACTGTCTGCGCGTCTTTCTTATCGCGTTTCATCGGGCGCAGAAGCCCGTTGACAATAATGCTTGTCCAGAGTTGCCCACCAAATACCAGGCGGGTGAAATGGACGACAAACTCTTTTGGAGTCGACTTGTTGGCTTCCAGATGGAAGTTGCGATCCGGATCGTCGCTCTGTCCCAGAAGCTTGTGATGCGCCATATGTACGGATCGAGACGAGCCAAATATGGAGCCGACGGGGTATGCGCAAAACCACGCGGCAATCAAATCGTTCCACCTTTTGTCCGGAAGAAAGGCGGCATGTTGCGCATCATGAGCCAGCGCCAGAAGCGCCCCCATGCGCGACGTAACAAAGGCAAACGCGACTAGAAACGTCCAAATATTCTGCATCAACAAATACGGAACGATGCCCAAAATCATCATCCCCCAGCACCAGACGATCAAATCCAGAAGCGCGCGGGAAGTGCGCGGCTTGGCCTTTTTCAAAAATTCAGCCAATTCTCGATCTTCGACTTGAAAAATTTCGGCAGGATACAAGCGGTCCACCTGTTCACCACATACGCGTGGAGGCACTGGCCTCATTCTGACAGTTGTCTAGTAATTAGGCAAAACTATACGGATATGAATATAAAAGTCAAGACGCTTTATCTTCCGGTGAGGCTTGGATCATGTTCCCCTTAAGCGCCAGCCGAACAAGCAACGGAATACCTATGCAGAATCCCAATTCCACTAGACAAAAAATCGGGTCAGGAAACCATTCAATCGCACTCCTGGAGATGGGAGGATCCCAAATAGGTCCCCAGTACAGGTTGCTGTGCTTATGCAATTCACTAAAATCAACCGAAGAAGCAGTAACCTGGTGCGCGTTAAGAATTCTCCAGGGTGTAAACATGCACGCAATTGCTATCAACAAGAATCCAATCGCTAGCGTTACAAAATTCACTTTGCTCATTGCGACAACCCCATCGCAGGCGTATGTGGTTAAACGGCGAATCGGAAGTTGATGCAGTCGCCGTCGGCTACAAGATACTCTTTGCCTTCCAGGCGTACCTGCCCCTTGTCTTTAGCATTGTTCCACGTGCCCAAAGTTCGAATCGATTCGTATGGCGCCACTTCAGCACGAATAAAACCGCGCGCGATGTCGGAGTGAATCTTACGGGCGGCCTCTTGCGCTGGTGTTCCTCTGGTGATCGTCCAGGCTTTTACTTCATCGTCTCCGACAGTGAAAAAGGCGATCAGTTTCAAAAGCTGATAAGAAGCTTTGATCAGTTTTTCCCGGCCGGATTCTGTGATGCCCAGAGCGGTAAGAAATTCGCCGCGGTCGGCTTCATCGAGCTGGGCAATTTCCATTTCTGTTTTCGCACAGAATGTCAAAACCGGAATGCCTTTGCTGTCGGCAAAGGTCTGCAGTTTTTCCAATGAAGGAATTTTGTCTTTGCCGATATCGGACTCTTCGATGTTCGCCACAATCAACATCGGCTTCTGCGACAAGAACGTATAACCGCGGATCAGTTTTTGTTCGTCTTCGGAAAGTTCGATAGTGCGCAAAGGTTTTTCCGATGTGAGTTCGTCCTTGAATTTGGAGAGCAATTCTTTTTCCTGCTCGAGCGCGTTTTTCTCCGGACCCTTTTTGCGCCCGATTTCAGCGTCGATTTTCTCGAGCCGTTTTTCCACAACACCAAGGTCGGCAATTATGAGCTCCAGCTCAAACAGCTCCGCATCTCTAAAAGGATCAATGCTGCCTTCCGGGTGGGGGACAGCGGGGTTCTCGAACGCGCGGACCACATGGACCAGAGCATCAACCTGGCGCAGGTTTTGCATCATTGTCGGGCTGAAGCCGCCCTCTTTCGCCTGCCCTGCCTGAACGCCGGCGACATCGACCAGCTCGACAGTGGCAAATGTAGTCTTCTTGGGCTTGTACAAGTCCGAAAGCCATGACTGGCGCTCGTCCGGGACCGGAACCACCGCCATATTGGCTTCGCTGCCCGAAAAGCCGCCAACCTGGGCAGAGCCGCCGCTGACGGCGTTGAAAACGCTTGTCTTGCCCGTCACTGAAAGCCCTACAATCCCTACCTGCATCGTGTATCCTCAATATTGAACGCCAAAAGGTGCAAACCGCCCTGTAGACCAGCGAATCTGCGTTTTTTCCATTTACTGTCCTAAAAATGGCGGAGAGGGTGGGATTCGAACCCACGTGGCTATTCGCCCATCCGCTTTCGAGACGGCGCCGTTATGACCGCTTCGGTACCTCTCCTCAAGTGCGTATTTGCAAGTTTTTTATTCTAGCAAGGAAAGCGCCCATACGGCGCACCTTAGAAGAAGTGCAACGCAGGAGCCAATTTCACCCAAATCGACGCCAGCAAAATAGAGCTGCTTCAACAAAATAGCCCTGAAAGCTGAATTAAACGGCGTCTTCTGTCAAGGAATTGACTATTGAGCGGCTTGCGATGTGTCCCGACGCGATGCGATCTGAGTGCCGCCTTCTGCGTGCTTAGTGAGAAGAGCCATCACTTGCGGCATGTCGGTACGGAATTGGCGCTTGATCAGGCCCTGGGGCATAAACATACCGCCATTTACATAGGTGGCGTAAGTCACTCTGGTGTGACGTCCACCGTCAACTGGCTCGAGTTTCCACCAGCCGTCGACTTCTTTGAAGCTGCCTGAGACGCGCTTCCATTCCAAACTCTTTTTATCGGTCTCTTTCAATTCAATTACGTATTCATAGGTGCCAATCAATCCGCTCGGTGCAACCACATGCTTCATTAGCTTGGTGCAGCCGTGGTCTTCGATGACCTGACACTTTTTCATCATCGGAAAAGTGCGATGCGCATTGTTGTAGTCGGTAAGAACGTGCCAAACTTCATCAGGTTTGGCCTTAATCAAAGCATGGCTCACACAGAACGTTTTTCCGTTGTGAATTTCTTCGATGACAGTGTGCGGTCCTTCGGATTTGTGGCGCGCTTCACAGGGCTGTGCAACCACAATCGGTTGCAAAGCGACAAGTGCAGCTACGGCGAAAGCAGCCAATTCACTCGTAAGTATCGTGTTTTTGATCCTCTTGACCGTTCCACGCAATGGATGCCGTCCTTCCTATAAATTAGGGATATGCGAAATGCGAAATCGGGATGCCGTCGAATACAATACTGAAATCGTGTTAATTCTCAAACGAACTCATTCGACAACGTTATCACAGCCAAATGTGCTCCAGCAGAAAAGCATCTTAGAATCTCGATTTAACTATTCATTGAGATTGCGGTTGCCAAGGTCTTGAAAAGAGACCGGTGCGCAAGTTACCGGCTGTTGACTACTGCTGAAAATTGCTCGGATATTGAGGGTGAGAATTTTCTTTTTACAACAAAGCATTACTGATAGATGCATAAACACGCCATAGTCGTATACAACCCCACGGCCGGAACGGCTGTAGGACCGGATTTGTGGTTGGGCGCCATCGTGCACCGCCTTTGTGAAGAAGCAAATTACGCCGTAACCGCGCTGCCGACAAGACCCGGCATGGACCTTCAGGAGATGTTTGTCCATGTGCCTCATCCCGATCTGGTCGTAGCGGCCGGCGGTGACGGCACCGTGCGTTTTGCACTGGGAGCGGTGGCACGTTATCGGCCGCGGATTCCAGTGGGAATTCTTCCCCTGGGCACAGGCAACCAACTGGCACGCAATCTCGGCATATTCGAGGAAAACATTCTCGGCGATCCGCTCGATGAAGCGATTCAGGTTCTTATGAACGGCAGACCAATGCCGATTGATCTGGGCGTTATGAACGGCGAGTATTTCTGCGTTGCAGCCGGTGCCGGTCCACTGTCAGACGCGGTCATTTCAACCGATCACCAGGAAAAGGTCAACTGGAAAATGCTGGCGTACGCCAGCTCAATGATTCAAACCCTGGCCCTTCCGCCGGTAAACTTTCGTCTGACCACTGTCGGAGAATCATTCATCGTCAGAGCGGCAGGAGTTTTTATCACCAACATTTCCGATCTGGGCGTGGGCAAACTTTCAGATACTGCAGAATTGAATGATGGCTTGCTGGATCTTTGCGTGCTCAATCCGACAGAATTCCAGGACTATGTGGAACTGGGATTCCGCTTTGCAGGCGGATTTATAGGCGGCAAGGCACCCTATTACATTCGCAAGGTTTCGTCCTTACTGGTGGAGGTTTTGCCCAGACCGGCAAAGAAAACACGCTTGCAAGCACTGGGTTCGTCAATAAAATCATTTTTCATGGGCGCGCAAGAGGCGGCGCCACTACCGCAGCAAGAAGTAATCGCCATGATCGATGGCGACGCATTCGGCACCACGCCCATGCAGATAGAGGTAATACCCCAGGCGGTATCAATTCTGGTGCCGCACAACCGGTCCTAGGGCTACGAAGCCCTCACCATATTTTGGCTATCTTCAAGGTGCCGTCATCCAATTCTTCGAAAGTAAAATTACATGATTTGGTAGCGCCGCCCGTAAAATAAACGCGCCTCTCCAGTTCAAGACCGTGAGATGTGTAGCCCATTTCAGTGGTTTCGGGATCAGTCCATTTCGCTCTGAGTTGCCGGAATAGTTTTTGCTTCTCGGGCGGAGACATTTGGTTAATAGTCCGATTAAATGAATCGGAAAAGAATGATTGAATTGAAGACAGGTCGCGCGCCTTAGCAAGTTTGCGAAGATACAGCGTACTGAACTCCAGCGTATCAGGACCTGGCTTGATGGTCTTGATTCGCCAACCTTGTGACTCACGTTGAAAGATCACTACACGCGTTACACCGTCATCCAGCGATCCCACCGGTTTAAATGGAGTTGCTCGCATTTTAGAAGTAATAAAACCTCGACCAGTCGCGTGACAGCGAGCGAAATCTGATTTCACGACCCATGAATGAAACATTGGTCCGAGTTGCGAACTTGTCATGCTCGCCAGATAGTCAGTCTTGAGCCGCTTCAATTCGCCCTTTTGCTTCGTAGGGCCAATTTGTTGCAGCCGCGCATTCTCGCCGGCAGCAAAAAACGGCGTCAAGTCCGCGATCTTCTTTGCATAATAGAGGCGAACCAAATAGTCATTATAGAGTTTGCTCAGTGCGGCGCATTCAGGCGAACTTCCGTCTTCAACATCCGCCGCATGCGTCGCTTGAAGAATGTTGCAGCTAATCAATGCCAGTGCTAATGAAAGTATAAGCTTAGGAGTACTCATTGTGGGTACATCCGCAACAACACATAATTGACCACGATAGTTGCGCTCACAAAGACCAAGGCCGGTGCCCACGCAGCTCTCCAGGCTGCAACCTTACCGTTTACAGTGACAAGTCGTTTGAGAATTCTTCCGGACACAAGTGTCAAAACAAAAAAGACCAACTGGGCAATCAGTAGACGAAAACCAGCACTGACAAAAATCACTTCCGTCTCCGAAGCGTTATTCACATATGAACTCACAAATGGAGTTATAAGCATTGCCGTTCCTACAGCACTCGCTGCAAACAGAGGAACGAACGCAGCTGTCATTGCCAGCCCGAAAAGGACGCACTGTAGAAAGTTGCCTCGCTTTAGAACCACCTCTCCGCCACTGAAACGGGGAGTCAAAAACTTGTACACCAGTGGAATGGTGAGACAGCAAACTAGAAAAGGTATGACGATTAGTTCCATCAATTCTCATCGCCGTAAGAAAGCAAAATTATCGCACCATCTTCGAGTTAGAGCGAACATATGCCAGCTCCTCGTCGCGAGATTTGATCTTGCCGTCAATACGCGCCTCTAAAAGGGCGTCGAGCACGCGCCCAAGCTCAGGTCCCTGGCAGAAGCCGAGCTTCAAAAGATCGGCTCCGGTCAATTCGATTCTGATTTCACCAAGTTGTTCTAAATAAAGTTTGATCATGCGTCTGGTCAAAGAACCAGGCCGCGCCAGGCAGGCGGCAATCGCCAGCGATTCCCTGGGCTGCCCGTGAAACAAGCGATATATCTGGCTGCGCTTTGGCTCGAGTTCAGGCGTGCCGATCTGGTCAGGTAAACACAAACCGCTCAGTATTTTCTGCTTCTGGTCCACTTGCAATTGCAGACGCGCAAGTGCATTCTCCAATCTTTGTTTTGGCAATCCGGAGACAAGCAGACCGAGATGCACAAGCCAACTGTCTTCGACAGGATAATGCTCGAGAAGCCTTTCGGCGCGTCTGAGCAAGCTGCGCACCGGCAGACCGTACTCAAGCTCCGCATCGAGATAGCGCAAGCGCCCGCCCAGGTCGCCGAGCAGATCGAGAGCGCTTACTCTGTGTGGAGACGCCAGAATCAGTTTCAATTCGGTCCTGATGCGTGCACCGCCGAGATCATCAAAAATACCCATAGCAATGGCTCGGCGCGCTTGCTCTTTGCTCTTTGACTCCAGCTGAAAACCAAGCCGAGCGGCAAAGCGAGCGGCGCGCATGATACGAGTGGGGTCTTCGATAAAACTGAAAGGGTGCAAAATGCGAATGACACGGTCCTTTATATCGTGCAAGCCGCCGAAATAATCGACCAATTGACCAAATCGGCCAGGATTGAGGCAGACAGCCAGCGCGTTTATGGTGAAATCGCGCCTGAGCAAATCCTGCTCCAGCTTGGACGGCTCGACTGTGGGCAAAGCGGCCGGATACTCGTAAAACTCAGTGCGCGCCGTCGAAAGATCAACCTCCCGCTTTTCCTCGCAAAAGAATTCGAGAGTGGCGGTTTGAAAACGCTCGTGACGGGCGACCACCTTGAGCCGCCCGGGATAAGCCCTGGCCAGTTCTTCTGCCAATTCGATGGCGGAACCTTCGATAACAAAATCAAGGTCGAAATTTTCCTTTTCCAAAAGCAGATCGCGCACGCATCCACCGACAAGATAACCTGTCATGCCCAACCTGGCGGCGATTTCGCCGGTAAGCTCGCACATCCAGAAAGTCGATGCGCCTGCGGTTTTCAGCCTGCTGCCCAGATCAGCGGATATGGCTGCGCGTTTGTGCGCACTGGAGGGCGCCCAATCGACCTCGTCTTGAGACAAAGCGACTGACTTGCCGCCTGCTCTTGGTCCGTAGAGAATACGCAAGACATCACTGCGCGACACCAGCCCGACCAGCTGCCCATCCTCGTCAAGTACCGGCAGGCGGCCGATATCCTCTTTGACCATGGTCTCCTGAATCTTGCTCAAAGGCGTCCTTGGCTGAATGCTCAAAACCGGCCGGCTCATGAAACCATTGACCGGCGCATGAGCGAGCCTGTGATGAGTGGCTTGATCAATGTCGCGGCGCGAAACCACCCCGACTACCTTACCTTCGTCGGTAACCACCAGCCCGTCCTGCCCGTAGCGGATCATGATGCGGCGAGCCTCGTCCATGGATACTGTCGGTGGCACGGTTCTGACCGGCGACGTCATGATTTCAGACGCGGTCTTTTCAGGACTGACAGATGATTCCAAACAGCTGATAATGCGGGTGAAAATGTCATCCAGGTTCTCGGTTTTGACCACAGCCGAGCCGGCTCCGTGATGACCATCGCCGCCAAAAAGCCTGACTACGGGGCGAACATCTACAGAGCCGGTGTCGCTGCGTCCGACTACATGCACGCGATCGCGCATGTAGACAGCAGTGAATGCCGCACCTGCCGATTCTATTTCCATAAGCTTTCGGGTCAGCCCAGCCAATTCCGGCAAGAAGTCATCGATTCTGGCCGTAGCCACGACAATGCGCACACCTTCCAGAGTTAGGGAGCGGCAGGTTTTCACCATCTCCTGCAGAAGTTGCGCGTGCGCATCGCCAAGCTTCGGATGAATGTACTCGGTGACGTGATGCAGGTCGGCGCCGCACTTTAGCAGATGCGCCACGGCAAGACAGTCGCGCTCTGTCGTGCCTTTGTAAGTCAGGCAGCCTGTGTCCTCGTAGATACCCAGTGCCATTACCGTAGCTTCGAAAGCCGTGATTTTTATCCTCTGCTTCTTAATCAGCTCGACCAAAAGTGTCGTCGCCGCTCCGACCGGCTCGATAATCGAGCCGGGTGCCGCCAATTCAGCCAATCCATTCGGATCGATGCCGTGGTGATCGAAGACCAGATACTCAACTCGCTTCTCCTCGGACAAAAGCAAATCGCGGCAGCCGGCATCAAGGCGCTCGGCATTCTGACAATCGACGACGTGAATCCGCGTCAGCCGATTGCGGTCTACATACTTCATTTGCACGATTGGCAGGCTGCTTCGATAGAGGGTAAGAAAAGTGCGCACATTGCCGAACACCGGCGTGCCAAGCACCATACGTGCGGCTGGATACAGCTTGGTGACCGCCAATTGCGCCCCGAGCGAGTCGAAATCCATGTTGTTGTGCGTTACGACTACTTCCACTTGCACACCACAATAACAAAAGGTCTTCAGCCAGTTCCCATTATCTTATCTATTTAGAGGAAAAACTCTCCCTGTCGGGCAAAGCATTACGGATGACTGACATCGAGACATTGAGCTTAATCTATGGCGCGTCGGGCATTCTGGGGACGGACTGCCTCTCTGCATTGCAATCAGGTCTGGACTAATCATGCACAGACATCAAGAACACGGCGGAGTCCACACGGCGGCCATATCGGCCAACCCAGTGCTTATCACGGCGGGGCTGACGGCGCCCAACTCGAATCCGGGCATCACGGCTCCAGTTACCGCAATGCCGGAAGATACCGAGGCGTCAGATAAAACGAGTTGTGGTCAAACCCCACCCTTAATGCCGGGGTCTCCTTGTGAGGATGAGTGACCATAACAGGCCGAGGGCGCCTGCTCCGGCCCGGAGAATCCAGTACAAACGCACTGTCCATTAAATTTCGACGATCAGTAACGAGAAGAAAAGCGCTCCGCCTACACCAAAATTCCACTTCTCTTAATGCTTTTACGGTTTACCTACGCTGCTCAACGGGAATTTTGCTAATTAGGAATCTTCTCTACCAATTAAAGCCCAAAAACCTGTGAGCCTCACCAGTGGAATCGCTAGGAACATTCGGAACACTATATGTCGTCAGCGCCGCGCTCGGCTTCGGTTACATGATTTTCAGCATGGTTTCCGGGCAAATCGGTCACGACGCAGGCGGCGACAGCGGTGATCACGGTGCGCTGGACGGCCACGATACCGGCGCGCATGCGCTCTTGGGGCACGACCACGCCGGTCATGAAACCGGAGCACATGGGCATGCTGGCGGCGGCCACGAGCATGCCGGACATGGTCACGGCGGACACGATCATGGAAGCGGCGACGAGGTTGCCAATCAACTGAAAGAAGTTTCCAAGGTTGCGAATATGGATCACGGGCACACGCAAACACCTGTCTTACTGCGCGTCATGTCCTGGATCAGTCCCGCTTCAATGGCGATTTTTCTGGGGTTTTTCGGCATTACGGGAATGGCAATTTTCAAGCTCGGATTCATAAGTCTGCTTCCGGCAATCGCCGTCGGCCTGCTCATGCGCAATGTGACGATGATGATGCTCAGGTGGTTTGTGCGGCAGTCTCATGTTTCGACAACATCGAGAGTCGAAGAAGCGATCGGGCACGCGGCAGAAGTGTGTGTTTCCATTCAACCGGGAAGAACCGGCGAAGTTACATACGTGCTGGGTTCAAAACGCTACAACATGCCGGCCAAATCTAGCGTAGCCGAAAGCGAATACAAGCGCGGCGCCAAGGTAATGATTACGGATGTTCGCGAAGGAGTGGTTTTCGTCGATCCATGGCAGGAGCTTACGATTTGATTAAGGCGCACAACACGCAGACCGGCGCGCCGTCTTGGGCAAATATAAAATTTTGCTTTGAGCGTGCCACCATATGCGCCATCACGATTTCAGGTTTTCTTTAGTTAGAAGCGGGCGACCAGGGGCAATATTCGGATATGGCCGTAAATACGAAAACGGCACAAACAAGGAGAAATACATATGGGTATGGAGATTGGAGTAGCCGGGTTTGTGGCTGCAGGTTTTGTAGTCCTCGGCTTTTTTGTATGGATGGTCTCCAGCTTTTATCAAAAGTGCGGACCTAACCAGGCCATGATCATTTCAGGTATGTTGTCCAGCGAAGACGATCGCAAGTTCAAAATCGTTGTGGGCGGCGGCACCACCGTCTTTCCCGTTATTCAACAAAGATCGTTCTTGAGCCTTGAAGTAATGACTATCGAAATCAAGTCATTGGCTCCTATCATCACGAAAAACGGTGTGCCCGTATTCGTGGACGGCGTCGCTCAGGTCAAAGTGAAAGGCGACCCGGCATCGATTGCCACCGCTGCCGAACAATTCCTCGACAAAGATGACACAGAAATATCGCAGATTGCCCACGAAACACTCGTCGGTCACTTGCGCGCCATCTTGGGCACCATGGAAGTAGAAGAGTTGATCCAAAGTTTCGACTCGTTCGCTCAAAAAGTTCAAGAAGTGTCTCTGGCTGACCTGGCAAAAATGGGTTTGACCGTTGTTTCATTCACCCTTAAAGAGCTGAGAGACAACGTAGGCTACTTAGAAGCACTGGGTCGCAAGCGCACAGCAGAAGCCAAACGCGAAGCCGACATCGGTGTTGCCAACGCCAGCAAAGAAACGACGATTGCCCAAGCGGCCGCGTCGAGAGACTCAACAATCGCTCAAGCGCAAGCTGCAGAAGAAGGCGCCAAAGCCAAGTTGATCGCCGACACGAAAGTTGCCGAAGCCTCGAAGAACTTCCAATTGGCACAAGCCAAATATCAACAAGAAATTGCGACAACCAAAGCACAGTCCGATATGCAGTACGAAATCGTCAAAGCGCAAACTCAACAAAAATTGATCGAAGAAACTCAGAAAATCAAGATTGTTGAAGCACAGAAAGAAGTAGAACTGCAACAAGTTGAAGTGCAAAAGCGCCAGATTTCGTTGGAAACCGAAATCACCAAACCTGCAGAAGCCGAGCAAACCCGCGTTCGCTTGATGGCGCAAGCCGAACAAGAAAAGCGCAGAATGATGGCGGAAGCGGATGCAACCACCGCAAAATTGCAAGCTGCCGGTCAAGCGGAAGCGACAAGAATGAAAGCCTTAGCGGAAGCAGAAGCGACCAAAGCACTTGGTCTTGCTCAAGCCGAAGCCGAGCGCTCACACGGTCTGGCAGCAGCCACTGTCATTGCAGCCAAAGGTCAAGCCGAAGCTGAAGCAATGCTCAAGAAAGCTGAAGCCTTTAAGCAATACAATGATGCTGCGTTATCGAGCATGATGATCGAGAGATTGCCGGAAATCGTAGCTGCAGCAGCAAATCCGCTATCAAAGATCGGCACAATGACCGTTCTCTCGACCGGTGGAGACTCTACAGGCGCAAGCAAAATAAGCTCCGACATCCTCAACATGGCCGCGCAAAGCGTGCACATGGTCAAAGGACTGACCGGGCTCGATCTCACAGAAGCGCTCAAGAAAGATAGAAAGGTGATGCTGGAGGATGGCTCAAAACCCAAAGTCAACAACTAGGGTTGTCATAACTGGCGCAAGCGGAGTCGGCAAAACCACGCTAGTGGAGAGGCTGGCTCCCTTGCTTTCTGTGCCTGTAATTCCGGAAATAGCCAGGCAAATGTGCCTGAACATGGGATACGAAAAAATCGGCAGCATCCCGGACCAGGAAGGATTTAAAAAAAAGGTTTTGGATAGGCAGATAGAAGAAGAAAATCGCTTAGGCAATTTCGTCTCGGATCGCTCAGCAATTGATTGCTGGGCGCTCTGGCAAAGATGGAATCTAAACACTGCAATGACCTACGACACAGAAGCGGTATACAATAAAGCCAGAAGCCACTCGGAAACATACACGCACCTGATTTATATTCCGCCCATGTTTCCCCCTGTCGATGATGGTTTTCGCTGGACGGAGCCTGATTACCAAAAGCAGATTGACCGCATTATCCGCATGACTTTGTACGATTGGAATCTGTGGGACAAAACCCTTACCATCTCGGACAAAGGCAACGATCAAAGAGTCAAGGAAGTACTGGCGTGGATGGAAGTGTAAAACCGCCACATGCCGCGCAGCGCAGGGGCGACGCCATGCGCCGCCCGATTTCATCAGCCATCTTAGCCCATGCAGCAACAGTTCTGGCGACACTGACAGCTGCGTCGCCGGCATTAGCACTGGAAAGCAAACCATCTCCTGCCGTAGTTTCACTTGCACCTTCCAATACAGAACTGCTTTTGGATGCAGGCGCCGGAAAGGCAATTGTGGGAGTTTGCTCCAACTGTTGCCAGGTCTTACCAAGCGCGCAAGAGCACCTGAAAGGCAAGCCCACGACCGGGACTTTTGTTTCGGTAAATTTGGAGCGCCTGACCAGACTGAAACCGGATGTGGTGCTGCTTGTAAGTGGACAGGAAGGCATATTTTCCCTGTTAAACAAGCGCGGCTTCAAAGTCGTCTTGCTCAAAAACGATAAGCTTACCGATATACCGTCTAACCTGCGCCAGATTGGCAAACTGAGCGGTACTGAGCCTGCAACCGAACAACTCTCTGTCAAATTCGATCAAGCCTTAAAAGAATTATCTGCCACTCTGCGCGGTGCTTCATCCAGACCTAGAGTTTTTTACTGCACCTGGGCGCAACCCCTGCTGACAATCGGCAAGAAAAGTTTTCTCAACGACGTCATCACCACATGCGGTGGCACCAACATAGCCGGTAATTTGTCTCAGCCATATCCTCATTTTTCGGCAGAACACTTGATAATGGCGGATCCCGATGTCATCGTCTTGCCCTACGATGCCAGAGACCAGGCAATATTCAAGCGCTTCCCCTGGAACAAACTGAGAGCCGTGAGAGAAAGTCGACTTTATTACTCACCGGCGCCGAAGGACGACAGGTTGTCCCGCCCATCCATCGGAGTTTTGGAAGGACTTTACTGGCTATCAATTAAGATTCACCCGGAGCTCAAAGGAAAACTAGATAGCTGGCGCCGGAATTTCAAAAATTGAGCAAGAAGCCTTACCAAAATCAAACCCCGGCATTAATGCCGGGGTCTCCTTATTCAATCGCTGAAAAAATCAAATTCATCGCAGCGATTCCTCAAATGCAATTTGGGCGCCAGTGAGGCTTGACGAGATTTGACCGCAGGTGATTCTGGCTGCTGGCATTTCCTTATTGCCATTTTACGGGGCTTTCCAGACTTTCGTCCAATCCGAAAAATCGAATTTCTCAGAGTGCCTCTCAAGTCGTATATTTAAAAACAGGCGATCTTTTAATTAGAAATTGTTTCTTTACCCTTCGAACTGTTAGTGGCTTTCACCATATCTCTACAGATATAATCTGCGGCATGAAATATCAGGTATCCCCAGCTTCTTCAGGTCAACGGACGCAATGAGTCATCTGGTTGTCTGCGGACTCAACTATCATTGCTCGCCAATCGCCATACGCGAGCGCTTTACAATTCCGCAGTCTTGCCTGAAACATGCGCTTGATGCTCTCAAGAGATTGCCGCATGTGACCGAAGCAATTCTCTTGTCAACCTGCAATCGCACCGAAGTTTATGCCGTCGTCTCGGATGTTCAAGCTGGCTGGCGCGAAATCGATCTTTTCTTTTCGTCCACTCAGCAAATCGGCGACCATGAGGCCCTAAAGCCCAATTTCAAGCTTTTGCGAGAAGACGTCGCGGTTCACTTATTCAGAGTGGCGGCGGGATTGGACAGCATGGTCCTGGGTGAAGCCCAGATCATGGCGCAGGTAAAGGAAGCTCATCAAGCGGCGCTGGAAGCGAAAACCGCCGGGCCGATTCTGGATCACCTCTTTATGCTGGCGCTCAATTGCGGCAAACGCGTGCGCAGCGAAACCGAGATGGGCAGACGGGCAGTTTCCGTCAGTTCGGCCGCGCTTGAATTGGCGCGCACGCAACTGGGCGCGCTCAACAATCTCGATGTCGCCATAGTAGGCGCCGGTCGCATGGCGCAAATCTGCGCCAAGCTTCTCCTTTCGGAAGAAGGCGACGGCACTGTCAGTCTCGTGAATCGCACTCCCGGGCGCCTGACGGAATTCGTGAAAAACAACATTCCAAACCTGCAGCGACTTAACACTGATATCAGTTTTGAAGAGCGCTACTTAGCGGCAGCAAAAGCAGATCTCGTCATCGTTTCGACCAGCGCCCCGCAAACAATTCTCAATCTCGAAGAATTGAGCAAGGCAAGAGAGCTATTCGGACAAAAGCCGACCTGCATTATAGACATTTCAGTGCCGCGCAATGTCGATGAGCGCATTCAAGAATTGGACGATGTTTCGCTTTTTGATTCGGATGCTCTGAAAAACATCGTCACGCGCAATTTAGAAGAGCGTGAAGCCTGCATTGCCGGCGCTGAGGCAATCGTATTTGAAGGACTGGACGCCTTCCACGGCTGGCAACGCTCACAACTGGTTGGGCCGACAATTGCCGAGCTGCGCGAAAAAATCGAATCCATACGTCTTGAGCACATGGTGAAGACCACTGCCCACAAGAGTTCTTCCAACAGTCAGGGTTCCTCTGAAGAAATTGAAAATATCAGCCGCGCCATCGTCAATCAAATTCTTCACCAGCCGACAGTGCAGTTGAAGGCAACCACAGACTACGAAATCCTGAGACAACAGGCAGAAGCACTGCGCACCCTCTTCAGCCTCGATCCTCACTCATGCGCACATGCCACTCGATCGCAAAAGCGCAAGCGTTCGCATGCGGGCGACTCGTAATTCTGATGACAAACAGCGGGTCATGCACACCTATCAATCGGCAAAATTGCCGGGCAAAATCAGAATCGGTACAAGAGAAAGCAAATTAGCGCTTCTTCAGACCGATATTGTCATGGCGCGCCTGAAGGCGATTGCCGAGACCCTTGAAGCAAAAACTGAAATTCAAATTGTACCGATCACCACCAAAGGCGACAAAGTGCTGGATCGCCCGATTGCCGAATTAGGCGGTCGCGGAGTTTTTGTCAAAGAGCTGGAAGAAGCCCTTTTGAATGACGAAGTCGACATTGTCGTTCATAGCCTCAAAGACTTGCCTACGGACATGCCGGCCAGTTTGGCTCTGGCTGCTGTTTTAGACAGAGACGATGCGCGAGATGTGCTTTTGTCGAAGCACAATCTTTCATTTCTCGATCTCCCAGCCGGAAGCCGCATCGCCACATCCAGCCGGCGGCGCGCCGCGCAACTGCTGCACCTGCGCCGTGACATAGAATTCGTGGACATTCGCGGCAATATACCGACCAGACTGAGAAAATTCGACGAAGGATATTGCGATGCCATTGTTCTTGCTTGCGCCGGGTTGAACAGATTGGAACTGCAAAACCGTATCAGCCAACACTTTTCGGTGGACACGATCACTCCGGCAGCCGGGCAAGCGGCACTGGCGATAGAGTGCCGGAGCACAGACGAAGTGCTTCTCGATCTGCTCAAGCAAATCGAGGAAACGGAAGCCAGACTGGAATCCGACTGCGAACGAGCCTATCTGGGCAAATTGGGCGGCGGCTGCTCTGTGCCTGTGGGTGCATGCGCAAAGGTCCACGCGCAAAAAATAACTGTTACCGGTTGTATTGCCTCTCTGGACGGGAAAGAACTATTGAGAGAATCAATTTCCCATGAAATTAAAGGAAACAGAGAGAAAGCGGCACAAACAGGACTGGCTCTTGCCAACAAAATGTTGGCAGCGGGCGGCGATATGATCATGGACGAACTCAGGCGACAAACACCGAATGTGGTATCAGCTCCCTAGACGATTTATTCATTGAGATGATCACCGACCAACCTCTCCAAGGCGTAAAAATCGTAGTTACCCGCTCGAAGAAGCAGGCAGCAAGCCTTACACTTAAATTCACATCCCTTGGTGCCGAAGTTTACGAATTTCCCGTCATCTCGATCACTCCACCTGATTCATGGCAGCCGCTAGACAATGCCATCGCCAAGATCAAACAGTATGATTGGGTGTTGTTCGCCTCTGCAAATGCCGTCGACGCTTTCATAGCGCGCTCGGAAGTAGTGGGTATCGGCAAGGAAGAGCTGGACTTTACCAAGTTTGCCGTAATCGGTCCGGGCACGGCAAACGCTCTGGAAGAACGCGGCATCAAGCCGAGCTTTTGCCCTTCGACATTCATCGCCGAAACGCTGGTCTCGGAGTTTCCCGGTTATCCAGACCTTAAGGGCAAGCGTATTTTATGGCCCAGAACCAATGTCGGTCGCCCTTATGTGCTGGATAAAATGACGGAAGCCGGTGCACAAATAGATGTCGTCGAGTCTTATCACACGTCCCTTCCGCCCAATGAGCAAGAAATTGCCGAACGCCTTACCACTTTACTGTCGAAAAACGTCATCGACGTAATAACGCTCGCCAGCGCTCAAAGCGCGCGCAACTTGAAATCAATTCTGGCAACAGGAGTGCGCAAAAAACTGGGCGACCGCAACCTGGAAGTGCCAATCAGCATGGACAGCATTACATATGCACTGGAAGGAGTGGTAGTGGCAACCATCGGTCCGGAGACATCAGCAGCCGCTCGCAAGCACCTCGGTCGCGTCGACATCGAAGCAACAGTATTTACGATAGACGGGCTGGTAGATGCCGTCGTTGAAGGCGTTCGGCGCGTGTCGAAAGAGCCGCGAAAAATCTAATCAGCAATCAGCTCAGCCTGCTGACCGGCAGGGTGAAGACACGCGATTGCCGGCGATATCAATTTCGCAAAACCTTCATCTACGCCCTCTGGGCGGTCTGGTGCGCAACCAGCCCTTCATGTGCAAAAAACCAAGCAATGCCAGGGAAACTACAGCCATGGTAATAAGCGCCGCCGGATAACCGAAAGTCAATCTCAACTCCGGCATATGCTCGAAATTCATGCCGTAAATGCCGGCAATGAGCGTCGGCGGAATGAAAAGCGTGGTGATGATGGTAAGAACTTTCATTACTTCATTCAAGCGATTGCTGGCGCGCTGGTAGTGAACTTCCATAAGCGCAGTGCTGACTTCGCGATACATTTCAACGAGATCGATAATGCGAACAGCATGGTCGTAGCAATCGCGCAAATAAACACGAGTTGTCTCTGTGACCAGAGGAACAGTGTCGCGAGTGAGCGTGCTGAGCAGCTCTCGAGTGGGCCAGATGGCACGGCGTATCGACAAAAGATCGCGGCGAATTTCATACATCGAGGCGGCCGCTTCATCGCCCCCGCCTTCCAAAATGATGTCTTCCATCTCATCAAGCTGTTCGGCAAGGTTTGTCAAAAGCGGGAAATAGCTGTCGACAACGGCATCAATGATGGCGTACATAAGATAGTCGGCATGCTCCTGCCTGATCCGTCCGCGCCCTTTACGAATTTTCTCACGCACGGGATCCAGACAATCCGTCGTCACTTCTCTGAATGTCAAAACATAATTGCGCCCGAGAAACATGCTCAGTTGTTCGGTTTCGGCAGTATGGTGTTCGATCAGCATGCGCGTAACCACGAACAAATGCTCGCCATACTCCTCGACTTTTGCGCGTTGATGGACATTGACGATGTCTTCAACTTCAAGCTCGTGCAGGTTGAATAGTTTGGCGAAATTTTCAACTGCTGCCGTGGCTTCGATCCCCTCTCCTGGCGGGTCGATAGTGATCCAGCAAACAGGCCAGTTGGCCAGATAGCCGATCAGGTCGGCAGGCTCTCCCACCTCTCTTTCTTCAAACCCATCCGGTCCATAAGCGATAAGCGTTACGGTTGGAAATCTGCCCGTACCGGCGAAAGTCCTGTCGCCTCCGGCACGGGGAAGATTGAACTCCGCGGTAATGCGCTCGGTCTTTCGTTTTTGCCTGGGGGCGTCTGTGGGCATTGCTGTTCTTGAAGAATCAAAAGGGTTTTTGCGACTTTTAACGCATTGTGACCCACAAGCCCAGTCCAGGTCAGCCATTGGAAGCATTAAATATCTGCCAGGATTGGTGTCAGGCGACCAAAACACCCACCCGGGCGATTCAACAAGAATATATTTATTGGTTATACTTATCCGTTCAAATTATTGATCGCATCCGATCTGGATCTTTATCTATGACGGGAGCGGTCAGGAATAGTTTTACAGGGGATTTCCATGAGCGACACTGCAGCGATAATTGAAAAGCTTTCTCTCGATGAGTTGATTCCGGAAGGCGCCCATCGCATGCGCCGATTGAGAGCAACTCCTCAGCTCAGAGCCATGGTTCAAGAAACTCACCTGCGCGTAGATAAACTGATATACCCTTTCTTCATTATCGAAGGCAAGAAAGAAAGAAAGCCAATCAGCTCCATGCCCGGCATTCATCAACAAACGATTGATGAAGTCCTCAAAGAAGTCGAAGCCGTACAGAAAGAAGGCATCAAATCCATTCTTTTGTTCGGCATTCCCGATAGCAAAGATGCCCAAGGCTCAGGGGCCTGGCACAAAGACGGCATCATTCAGAAGGCGATGCGGGAAATAAAGAAGCACTTCCCCGAGATGGTTGTCGTCGCCGATCTTTGCCTCTGCGAATACACCGACCACGGACACTGCGGACTGATCGCTGACGGAAAGGTGCTCAACGACCCGACCTTGCAGATCATTGCCCGCACGGCAGTGGCTCAGGCAGAAGCCGGCGCCGACATCATTGCTCCTTCCGACATGATGGATTTGCGCGTTGCTGTAATTCGAAAAGCCCTTGACGCAAGCGGTTTTCACCACATCCCCATCATGTCCTACGCTGCCAAATTTGCCTCCGGTCTCTACGGACCATTCCGCATTGCCGCCCAGTCAGCGCCTCAATTCGGCGACCGCAAGTCTTATCAAATGGACCCGGCCAATGGTCGCGAAGCGCTTCGTGAAATCGAGCAAGACATCCTGGAAGGCGCCGATATCGTCATGGTCAAGCCGGCACTGTCCTACCTGGACATAATTGCCAAAACAAGGCAAATCACCGATCTGCCAATTGCCGCTTATAATGTGTCAGGAGAGTACTCCATGGTAAAAGCGGCAGCTCAAAACGGCTGGATCGATGAACGCCGTGTGGTGCTCGAAACCCTTACAGGGGTTGTCCGCGCTGGTGCCGACCTGATAATCACATATCACGCACGTGACATCGCCACCTGGTTAAAAGAGTGAACTCAATCCCAAACCGTCTGCTTGCGTACGCTCAGAGGAACCCGCATAGATGAAAACTAGTACCCCGCATCAAATAAGCTTCGCCAATGCTTTTGCGGACCTTTATCTGGACAAGGAAAACGGAGAGTTCGCCCTTGACTTTCGCCGCCAGGAAGTCACTATCTATCTGACAATCATTCAGTATCAAGCGCTTGTACTGTTGATTCAACAAAGCGTGGAAGACAACGAAGAATTCGTTGATTACTTGAATTGGCAAAAAGATCCGCTGCAATGCGACGATAGCAAAGTCATCGAAGTCTGTGGTCCCGACCACATAGTCTGCATGTCATGCGCGCCCAATTGCGAAAGAGTCAAATTGACATTCGACCTGGGCATGGCAATCGACTTGTCGTTTGCGGACTTCCAGGGTTTGGCCGGTCTCGTCAAGGAAGCGCAGGCCGACCTGGAATGGCGCCGCGAACTCTTGCGCTGGAATATGACCGAAAACGGTCCCGACTTCGCAGCCGGCGGCGGAGACTAGCTGTAAAGGCATCGCTTCTTTCTAAGGGGGAGCCGGTAACGTTATCCTGCGCGCCACAGGTTTCCTGCATCTAACAGGTCGCGTGGCAGGTCTTTGCTCCGGACAACATTACCGGCTCCCTCCTCTGTGCTCCGAAAACCGCTGGCTACGGCTTCTCGGCGATGATCACTACGTGGTCGGGGGCGAGGCGATAGGGCTTCTTGAAGCCGGCTTCTTCGATCATTTCTTTCAGCTCTGCCTCCGTGAAGACACAGCCTTCAGTTGTAGCAAGGTACATATTGAGCGCGAACATGATTGGGAAAACAGGCCCAGTGCGCTGATCGTTGGCGAGCATTTCGGCTACCACC
>JADZFV010000498.1 GCA_020854255.1 Candidatus Melainabacteria bacterium
GAAGGCGATACTCGTGTTGACGATGTAGTAGTTGTAGATTTCGGTCAAAAGCGGCAAGTCGCTTGCAATAGCCGGCCTGATGAGAACTGATTCCAAGGGAGTACCTTTTCCGTATGCGCTCAATTTTGAGCTTAAATGATATCGGGCGCTGGACTTAAGTGTGCTTGTCAAGATAATGATCTTTTGATGAGAATTTTGGGAATATGGCAGCCTTTGGATATGATCGATGCATCTAGTTTGCAAGTTTGAAAAAGAAGAAATCAATCAAGGCGTGCCTGGAGCCGATCGGGCTCAACGTCTTACAGGAGTATTCGATCATGGGCATGGAAATTGGTGTCGCTGGAATGGTTGCAGCGATGGTTGTAGCTCTCGGATTCTTTGTATGGATGGTTAGTTCGTTTTACACAAAATGCGGGCCTAATCAGGCGATGATTATTTCCGGAATGCTTGCATCGGAAAGTCCTACCAACGACGGAGGTGCACACAGAGTGGTAATCGGTGGTGGCACAACTGTGTTTCCAGTTATTCAGCAGTGCAGTTTTGTCAGCCTGGAATGTATGTCTATCGCGTTGGAACCCAAGACACCCTACATAACCAAAGACGGCACTCAAATCAAATTTCGAGCGGTTGCCCAGGTAAAGGTCAAGGCTGATCCTGCCAGCATCTTGTTGGCAGCAGAGTCTTTTCTCAACAAAACCGAAAGTCAGACTGCCGAGAGAGTGACGGAAATCATTCTCAGTCATACGAGATCAATTGCCGGCACATTGCTATACAGCGAAATTCTTCACGACCTCAACGGCTTCTCGCAAAAAGTGCAGGAAGAGTCAATTTCGTCTTTAATGAAATTCGGCATGACCGTCATTACCTACTCAATTGACGAGATGGACACCGACTCCGCTCAGTTGCAGTCCCTGGTCTTCGATGCGGCAATGAAATCGTAATTGGGGTTATTCCTGTTGTGAAATAATCTCGCCAGGGTATGCTGGATTATGTTAAAACCAGCAAGCGTCGATCTATATTCAACGTTGGGACGGAAATGCGCAAGAAAAGGATTACTTCTTCTCAAAGTGTTTTCCGTCTCAGTCTGGCAGCCTGCAGTCTGGTCCTGTTGAGTGGGTGCAGCGTCATTGAGGAAAAGTTTAAAGAGCTGATGCGTCCATCGCCTATCGAGACGCCGGGGCAGCCCAGTCAAGCACTTCGGCAACAATGGCCGGAGCCTCCGCGCTTTACGATTCCGCCTCCGACCAGGGAAGAGTTGGCGGAAGTTGGTTTGCCCGAGCCGCCGCCGTTTTTCATTCCGCCACCACAAAAACCGAACAAGAGAATCCGAGGCAAAAAAAATCCGGTCAAATTTGTCAAACGAAAAATTGATGGTATTCCGTTTTATCAAACGACAATTGATTTGACGGATAACGACACTTATATCTCTGTTCTTTTGCCGCACAATGCAGCGGAGGCTAACAGCGCCACTGTTACTTATGGCGCTGAAAACTTCGAGTCTTTCGTGACCGCGCACAAGGGTGCGGTGCTGATCAATGGAACATTTTTCAGCAAAGACAAAGAGCAGCGCGTCATGGGCAACCTGGTTTCCGACGGCAAAGTGCTCAAGTACAGTCGCTGGGAGAACTACGGCACCACTCTTGGTATTAGAGCGGATAACAAACTGGAGATGGTGACCGCTCGCGCTGAAGGGCAACCTCAGTGGGATAAGCACTGGTTTTCCCTGACATGCGGACCCCGTTTACTCAGGCAGGGAGAAGTCTGGGTGCATCCGGACATTGAGGGTTTTACTGATTCTCACGTGCTTACAATTGGTCCTCGCCAGGCAATGGGTTATCCGGCCAGCAAAGACCGCATCTACCTGGTCACATTCATGTACGGACTCTCTCTTGAAAGGGAGGCTGAAATGATGAAGAAGATTGGCTGCTATGAAGCAATGAATTTGGACGGCGGTGCATCACGAGCTCTTGCCCATGATGGATCAATCCTCATAAAAGCAGGGCGTCCACTCACCAATGTTTTGATTGTTTATGACAAACAGCATCCTGCCCCGAAAAGTACGGTGCAGTCCTGGGAGCAGTTTCAGCAACAGAACGAGCAAGCGGAAAACTGAGATACTCTCAACAATGCAGGTGTACACTTTCGATGAACGCTGATGATGAAACGATTGAAAAAAGACTCGCAGCACAAGCAGCCGTCGAGCTTGTAGAAGATGGCATGGTTCTTGGACTGGGCACCGGGTCGACGGCAGTTTTTGCTGTGTAGCTGCTCGGGCAGCGTGTCAAAGAAGGCTTGAAGATAAAGGGTGTTCCTACTTCCAACTCGACTGCAAAGCTGGCCCAAAGTGTCGGCATTCCAATCGTTTCGCTCGATGATTATCCTCGGCTCGATTTGGACATCGATGGTGCCGATGAAGTAGAGCCATCATTGTGCCTGATCAAAGGCGGTGGTGGCGCGCTGTTACGGGAGAAAATCGTCGCCTTCGCATCGAAGAAAGCAGTAATCGTCGATATGGTCGAGCGTATCATCGTCGGCTGTGGCGGAAAGGTGAAGACTCTCACCACGGCTGAGGGGCATTGCAAAGCGGCGCGAGGATGTCCCAGAGGAGGTGCAGGATAGCTACGCGACCTTTTCGCCGCCGAACGAATCACCGTAAATGTACTTGTGGTTCCATTGCGGAACTCTGCGCAGATAGTCGGTTATTTGCAGAAGTAGCTGTTTGTTCTTGTTTACATCGAGGCGATAGACAATCGGTGCCCATTTCGGCCCCCAAATTTTGTTGATCAAGAATGTGCGCGCTCTTGTGAGTTTGAATGCCGAATCAACCACCACGCGAGTTTTGCTTTCTCCAAGACGCACGAATTTAATTTCGACCATGCGATCGACAGTCACCCAGAAGTTTCCTTTCACGCGCAGCTCGATGCATTTTAAATCTTCGAAAGTTTCAATCTTCGATTTTGGCAGCTGGGTCGTCGCTGCCAGGCTTAATTCGAATGCCTCTTCCAATGGCATTTCCAAATCTTCGTACGCGATGAATGCGCTGGCACCGTGATTTTTCAACCGGCGCCACCAGACAAAGTGATGAACCATCGCCGAGATTAGCAACAAGCCCACCACGGTCGCGACCATGCCATATTGCATGTTCATCAATCTGGTAATTCCAAAGCCCATGCTGAGCCCGATCAAAGTACCAGGCGCAGTGAACACCAGTGCGTATATTGTGGCGCCGATCAGCGGGCGCAGGTAATCCTGCGGCTGGATCAGCTCTGGATTCAGGATTGGCAGGTCAATAACCGCGAGTTCGTGGGTCTCTTCCGTCATTTATGTACATCCTGGCATAGGTCTAGTTTCTTATTCCCTCTTATAGACAAGATCTCTCGCTTGGTGACCGGGTTAGAATTAATCTCAAACTATGAATTTGGATGGATTGGCAGACCAGGCTACTGTTTCGCTCTGTAGGCGTCCTTTGACGATGCTTGTGATGACCGCCAGTGTTGGCATTTCACTACTGCGCTTGTTGAGTCTCATCCCTGGAATTTGGTTTTTTGACCAGCTCAGCCAATTCAGACTGTTTTATATATTGATTTTGACCATCTGTGTTCTAACATTGGCGGCGCTGCGGGCTTTTCAGTTTCAGAAAAAGTTTTTTGCGCTGGC
>JADZFV010000499.1 GCA_020854255.1 Candidatus Melainabacteria bacterium
ACCGCGTGTTGGCGGATGAGGCTTACGCCTTCTCCACCACCAGACGACCGTCCCGCACCTCGTTGGTGAAGCGCACTCGCGTGCTCTTGCACCGCAGGATGCTGTCGGACATGCCGCCGTCGACGTTCACCAGGAGCGCTTCGACGCCGTCGGCGACATCGACCACGATGCCGTCTTCGGTCGAACGGGCGTTCTTGCCCGTCGTCTCGCAGCCCTCGGGGAAGCGGTCACGCAGCGCCTGCGCGTCCTCGTCGGCCTCCTGCTGCTGGCGCTCGGCGCGCTGCTGGCGGGTGGTGTCGCGCAGGCTCAGGCCGATGTCCAGGAAGCCCTTGTCGTTGCGGGCCACCTTGCTGATCTTGGCGGTCACCGTGGTGCCCACCTCGATCTCGGCCAGGACTTCGTCACGGTCCTCCTTGTTGCGGTCATCGCTGACCTGGCTGACGTGGATCAGCGCGCGACGCCCGGCTGCGACGCCCTCGCTGACCTGGACGAACGCACCGAGACCGGGGCGGTTCTCGGTGACGACGCCCACCACCTCGGTGCCGATCGGCAGAGCGAGGATGGCCGCCTCCACGGCTTCGCGGGCCTCACGGTTCTCGCGACCGCGCTTGGCGATCAGAGCCCGCTCGGAGATCGCGTACTGCGCGACCTTCTTGCCCTTGAGGCCGGGGTTCTTAGCGTCGACCACCTCGGCGCGAGTGCACAGGCCCTCGATGGTGTCACCCATCTTGATGCCGCCCTTGATGCGCGCGTTGCGGTCGTCGTCGGTCTTGCCCGAGACCTGGTTGTTGATCAAAAGCGCCCGCACCTTGCCGGCGAACGGAGCGCCATCCACCTCGGTGACCGAGATGTGGAAGCCGAACTCGGCCATGCCGGTGACGGTTCCCTTGATGACGGCGTTCTTGGCGAAGGCGAGGACGGGGTTGACGGAATTGGTATTCGTGTTCATGGTATCTTTCTCCACAGGTTGAGGCACCCCTTTGGTTTGGTTGGGGGTGCCGTTTCTCTACAGAGAGCACTCCAAGCGCCTGGAAGCTCTCACCATTTGTTGATGACCACGGGTCCGGCGCCAGCAGGCAGGTGTTCCGCACCCAACCTGTTGTCGCTCTGTCACCGCCCGTGGTGAGCCATTCTTAGCGAAGTCCCGCGGACAGGACTCCTCGGCTTGCGCCGTCGGCTGCCTTACGCCGCCGCCTGCTTCACGACCTTCGTCTCGAAGACGGGGCCCGCGGGCAGGCAGATCGTCCGCCGATGAGACCCGGAGGGTCCCAGGTTTTCCTTACGCGACGCGAACGCACCGACGAACAGCCGCTCGCCTTCCACCAGGGAGGGGACCTCCAAGGTGGGGACGTACTGCCAGTCGTTGGGCGCCACTTCGCGCAGGACGCACTCAGTCAGCGCGTGGTCGGACGGCTTGTGAGTCGTTGCCGACGCGCCACCGACTACGACCTCGGTCAACGGCCCCAAGGGGTCGCAGACCGTGCGCTGATGACTTCCCGACGGGCCATCCTTGACGGTGCCCGAAGTGAAGTCGCCGTAGAACAGCTTCTCGCCGGCGGTCACTTGGACCGCGTCTTGGACGGGAATGTACTGCTGGACGCCACGGACGTCTCTGAGAACGCATGTGCGTTTCATAGGTGATTTCTCCTTCTAGTTGACTGCTTGTTGTTGACCAGTTAAAGACCGGCGATGCCACTACAGGTGACACTGCCTCATCATCAGAGTGGACGCCCGCCTAAGCGGTGCCGCTCACCTACTTGCACGCCTTGCCGGTTTCGCGATGCCAGCAGTTGCGGCGGCCGGGACGGCGCCGCATCACGCGTGGCAGTTTGAAACTGACCTCAACCCGCGCCTGAGCGCATGAGCCATCACTCCAGCCAAGAACGGTCCTGTCGACGTTGAGCGTCTTGGCCAGCTTTTCGAAAGCCGCCTTCAACTCGCCCGTCAAGAAGCCCGTCTCGACCGTACGTGCGTACGCGTCCAAGAGCTTGTTTTGAGCCAGCCATGCATCGAATGAGATGCCCAACTTGCTCGCTTGCCGGATGAGAGCATCCAGGTGTTCCACGTCCTCGACCCGGTTGAGAGGGCCGTGGAACATCAACTGCAACTCGCCTGCCACCGCTTGCGGCTTGACGAGCTTTTCCCAGACGCCTTTTCCGTCACCGAATGCCGGCAGGTTGCAGGGTGCATCCTTGAGCTCGGCGACGAATCGCGCTTCCAGGTCGTCTGCTTCGAACTGCGACGCCAGCTCGATTGCTCGAGCCGCGTAGCGCAGATTCTGGACCGGTTCCAGTCCGGCGACGTCATCGAAGAACCAGGCACAGCTCGTGAACATGAGCATGCCGAAGCGGCTCATCTCCATCAGGTTGACCACCTTCTGGAAAGTCTCGCTCTGGGTGACGTCCTTCGCTTCGCTCTGGGCCTTTGCCAGGACCTCGGCCTTGGCATGGGTTTGGAACCACGCTTTGGCTTTGACCCCGTCCATGAGCACGTCGATGTAATCGTTGCGTGCTGCCCAGGGGTCCACGAGGAGCTTGCGCCCTTCGCGGTCGAACAGCGAATCGAGCTCAGCGCGCAAGTGGTTGAGACCATCGCGCAGAGGCTTGCGCCACTGCTGATGCCACTTGCCGTTGGCGCCCGAGTTGCAGCCGCAGTTGCTGCGCCAGCGCTCCACGCCGTGAGAGCAGCTCCAGGAGCTGTTGTCCCACACCTCGGCCTCCATGGTCGGAGGATTGAGCGCCAGGTAGTTGCCGTAGCTGGTCACCTGGATGTCCTGCTCCTTGCCGAGCTGGTCGAACACCCAGGCCATGCACATCTCGCCCATCTTGTGGTGATGACCGAAGGTCTCACCGTCGACGGCGATGTGCATAAGCTGCTGGTGCTGCCGGCTGTCATTGAAGCCGCTCATCAAGCGACCGCGGAACTTATCGCCCGACTCCAGCAACTTCTCGAAAGCGACCGCCTGTGAGACGGGGCCGTCATAGAAGAAAACTGCAATCGTGCGACCGGACGGCAGATTGACCTGGTACGCCTGCGACGGATCGACTCCGCCGCCTTCGCTCCACTCAGTCCCGCCCTTCTTGCGCCAGCGCTTCGCCTGACGCGGTGCCAGAACCGTGAACTTGATGCCTTCGGCAGCGAGCGCCTCGAGCGTCTCCACGTCCACAGCGGTCTCGGCCAGATGCATGCCTTCCGGCTTGCGTCCGAAGAAGAACTGGAACGTTTTGATGCCCCAGACAACCTGCGTCTTCTTGTCGCGGTCATGGGCAAGCGGCATGATCACGTGGTTGTACACCTGAGCAATCGCGTTGCCATGTCCGTTCAGGCGTGCGGCGCTGAGCACGTCGCCCTGGATGATGGCATTGAGCGTCTCCGGTGCATAGTCCGCCATCCACGTCAGAAGCGTCGGCCCGACGTTGAAGGAGGCGTACTCGTAGTTGTTGATGATGCCAACCACGTTGTTGCCGTCTACGATGCGGGCACGGCCGTTCGGGCCGTAGCACTCGCGATTGATGCGCGCGTTCCAGTTGGGAAAAGGCGCCGCCGACGGTTGCCGCTCGATCTTGCCCGTGTAAGGGGACTCGCGAGGCGGCTGGTAATCGTGCATATGCACGGCGATGAATCGTGTCATATCGAATCCCTCCTACCCGGGTGTCAGCTGCTGCGCATCTCCCGGGTGGGGACGCGCGCCGTCAGCGGTTCTTGCGAAGGAACCACCGGCGTGGGTTGAAGTAATGAGACGTCATCGCGAGATCCCCCTGGAGGAAACCGCATGGCGCCTGGGGTTTTCAGTCAGCGAATAAACGCTTTTCTTGGCCTTGTCTCGCTAAACCTGTGACCACAGGCGCACGGATCTGGGCACCGGAACATCCCCGCAGGGAAGCCGCGAACGGCCCCCTACGGGAAGTCCCGGCCGGCGACTCGCTCAAGCAGCCGTCACGCGACTTTCGTCGCTTCAGGCGGCCCTTGCGAGTTGGGACTCTCCACCTCGTCCGGGTCAAACAGCTTGACGATCTTTTCGAGCTCCGCCTTGCAGACGTCGCTCTGAAGAACGTCACCGATCCTGAGCAATGTCAGCCCCTCGTAAACGCCGTCCTGTCCGGGCAGCGCGAGAGCGGACCGCATCAAATCCCAGGACTGCGGGACGGGCAGCGTGAAATTAAGAGCGTTCTCGCCCTTTATCGGCACGCCTTGCCGTTTCGCCTCCGCACCCACCCAGCGCACCAGAGAGTTGGCCAGAGACAACGCCTTCTTTCCGTCGGCGCCGTCAGGCATCTCAAGGCAGGTGAAGTGGAGAACAACCCGCGTGTGTTTGGCCAAATCGTTGAGCTCTTTGAAGAACGAGACGACGGACTTGTATCCGCGTCCAAGCTCATCGGAAGACCACTCTTTAGCGTTCACGCGAATCAGTCCGGTGGGAATCTCAGCCAGACGATCCGACAGGACGACCTTGCCGTCCACCCACTCGCCCATCCGCCAGTGAACGCCAGGAATCTTCGCACCGAGGTCGATACCCTTGAAGGGCGAGCCGTCGGCGTCAAAAATCTCAAGGGCAGCTGACATGACCATGCGGCCATGCTTGAGGAGGGTTTCGTGGTACCACTGCAGGAGGTCGCGCCCGTAGACCGTCTTCACGTGCTGCTTGCGCTTGAAAAAGTCGCCCGCATCCGTGGGAGGAGCCACATCCTCCGGTTCCATCTCGGCAAAGCCCCAGGCTTTCGCCACTTCCGACTCGACGCCGTACTTCTCCAAAACCCAGGCGCGCAACGACGCGATTGCCAGCTGTGAGTAGCACTGGAGCGCGCCGCGGTTGGGCCAATTGGAGTTGTCGTCGTCTTTGTAGGAGGCGTAGCGGAGTTCGCCCGCGGGTCCAAGCGAGATGTTGATTTCCGCGATGTGCTTCGCGATGTCCGCGAATTCATCCCGGAATGCTGAGAAGAGCTTGCGGTAGCTATCGAGAATGAGGTGAGTCGCAAACGCAGAGACAACCTCCGCGCAAGCATTTCCCCTTTCACTCACGTACTGAACCGCTTCCACCTTGCCCGAGGGCACCATCTTTGCCAGCTTCGGCCAAACCCACTCCGGAATCGGAACAAAGATCTTGCCGTCACCGACATTGCCGCCGCACTGGTGCGTGGAGATGATGGGAACCACCTTCAGTCCGGCGTCGATGATGAGCTGGAACAGTTGGCGGTAGTAACCCCAGGTGTAATTGCCTTCCGTCAGTTCGACCAGTCCCCACCAGACGTCGATGGAAACACCTTTGACACCGCGAGCCTTAGCGTCACGGAGCAAGGTTTTGAACTGTTCGACTTCTTGTCGTGATGACGCGCCCCCCATATCGGTTGGTGTACCGACGAGAAGCGGCGCCATCACGTTGATCGTGATGTTTTTGCTTTTCATAATGTCGCCTTTCTTTACGCGTCGGTACTAACGGCAGAAACTGCCGGGCACGACGTAGCTGTTAGAAACGAGTTTTGCTGTGCCACCGGGCACGGCTGTCCAGGAATCCAACTCAGCCACGGCTAACTGCCTGGCAGATGGGAGAACGGAACATCAACGCAAGAGCAAACGCCCCTTAGACGTTGTCGTCAGGAGGAGCGTTGCGGGAGTGGTTGATGGTAGATACGCTTTTGGGCTTTTCTGTGTTTTCCGGTTTGAAAGTTAGAGTTGTACGAACATCCTTAGCGAATACGATGTTGTCAAGCAATAGTCTCATTACCACTACTACTGGTCTTGATCGCAGGAATAGTTTTGCTATAGAAGGTTATTTCGTGAGCTTTTATGGGCTAGTCAATAAGATTTCTACCTCGTGCTCGAAAGCCTTGATTTAAGGACCAGGTTGTCAATTAATCCAGGTTAATATCTATCGGGGTTAGCGATAGCTCATATTTGTTGGGGTTTGCGTGGTTCGCCGATGCCAAGCTATTCTTCGTAAACTGTTTCATGACTACGATATTTAATAGTGAGATATACCAGTTGCTATTACCTTGAAAATCTATTTTGACGAAAGATCTATATGTCAGAAGTTCCCACGCCAGCTCGCGCGACCATACGAAGCGAGCGCATCGAAAAAGATGAGAAGGTGCCTCAGTTAGCGCTAGGAGAATGAGTGACTGGCAACTATCAACCACCAATCAAATGACAATCGTCTACCTCTCATGATGTTCAATTTCCAAGACCTTAGGATCACTAAGCTGTTGAGCAAGTTCAATTTATTCGGTCAAAACAAACCGAACATCTCGTCCATTTGTTTCTTTTGATCTCTTGTTTAGATCACTCGTTCAAATAGCTTGTTTGAATAGCTTGTTTACAGCCGCAGACAATGCGGCGCTACATTTCAGGAGTTCCTGTGCAATTTCCTCGAACCAGCGGCATACTCGTTCATCCCACATCTTTTCCGAGTGCATATGGAATCGGCGACCTGGGACGCGAAGCGTTCGAGTTCATCGATTTCCTCTCTGATTCCGGGCAACACCTCTGGCAGGTGCTGCCGCTCGGGCCGACCGGTTATGGAGACTCTCCCTATCAATGCCTTTCGGCATTCGCTGGCAACCCGCTTCTAATCAGCCCCGAAAAGCTCGTCGAAG
>JADZFV010000500.1 GCA_020854255.1 Candidatus Melainabacteria bacterium
CGGGTCGCCCGTCTCATACTTCCATGGAGGCGGTCGATTCTGTCAAGGGCCCGAAAACCCTGATAGTTTCGACCGCTTTTCTTTGTTGAACCAACTCTATTCATACATATAGTTGATAAACAATTAAAAAATCTTCGTGCCGGAAGCCCGAAACACGTCCTGCGGGATGGCAGGACGTGTTTTTCTTCGGATAGAAGCCGGGCATCTGTACGAAGCGCTTCTTCAATCGTAGAACGATTGCTCAGCTGAACAGAGCGGGAACAGCGCCTCCATGGCGTCCTCGCTCTGGAAGGACCTACATCTCCATGTCGAGGAGCCAGGCCACCACCTGCGCGTCCTGGCTGTACATCGCGGGGTGGGTGCGGTGCGGCAGCGGGTGGTCGCGCTCGTCGGGGCTGATGTCGGCGTCACAGATGAGCGTGACGTCGTCGCGGGAGAGGAACTGGTCCAGCGAGTGGTAGTCGTAGCGCCCCGGCGAGAGCTTGTGCACGCCCTCGACGACGAACTCGGTGCCGAAGAAGTCCTCGGCGATCGAGCAGCGGCGGATGAAGGCGGTGGCGAAGGCGAGCGAACCGTGCACCACGTGCACGCCGTAGTCCGGTCCGCAGCCGCAGTCGCAGCTCACCTTCTCGGGGTGCCGCCCGCCGTTGCGCGCCGCGTAGACGCGGATGGCGGTGTCGGCGTCGCCCTCGATGATGTAGGTGCGGGTGTGGTACTTGCCGCTCATCGGCTCCAGGATGGTCCAGGTCTGGTCCGGCTGCGGCTGGGCGATGACGCCGGCGACGATCTGCGCGAACTCGCGGTTGCGGATGCGCATGGCGACCCGGTTGCGCTCGAGGCGGCAGAACGTGTAGTGCTCGGCGTCGTGACCGCCGAAGCGGTTACCCATGCGGACGAGGCGGCCGCCGGGCATCTTCACGAAGTTCTTGTTCAAGCGTACTCCTTTTCTATCATTGTGGGACAGATCTAGAATCAACGCTTCGCCAGCAGGCGATGCGCTTGACGCTTCACAGCTGCTTTGCACCTCCACTTTCCTGTCCATGTAGACAGTGGTTGATTGAGGAAAGAGTTGGCGGGATTGCTTTTGCGAAAGAATTGAGAGAGCAGCAGAAATAAAGGGATACTTAGACAGTAGTAACCTTTCTCGTCTTCGTACAAGCTCATCCAGGCAGAATTAATCGCTCAAAAGTGTGGAATTTAGCTGCCCAGCTAGCTTAGCTCGCGCTGGACCATGCTTAAGCGTGGGAATGTCACAAAAGTATTAATGGCTGCCACACCATATACGATACCAAACAGCCGAACGTTCCGAACATTTACTTGATCGCTCGGATTGCTCAGCTTCATTTTGAAATCAGAATATTTCGCACTGCATGAGATCTGGAATTCATCAAAAAACAGGCTGGAAATTCGACCAGACTCCGTCGTCCTCCCCGATGTTAACGTTCGCTAAGCTTGCGCCAACCTGCCCAGTGGGCAGCTTGCGTCCACAAACAAAGATTAGAGGCTGCGCAAACCGCGCACAGCATTAACCGACTTTCATATCCGCGCCAGTCGTTTATTGCCGATCAGCATGGGAGATCCCCCCTCATGATCGAGGGTTCCTCTCCTATTTCCTTCGGTTTTCTTGACGCTAAATACATAAGCTGAACGTACATGTTCTCTTGACCTTCAATCTTCCGCAAAGCAACCGCTAACCATCATTCCTCTTTCAATCTGTGCTCATTACCAGGACCTCGCGTCTTGGTCCCGCGCACGCGTTGATTGGGGAAATTGGTTTTGGTTGTATTTGTGCCTGAGAGCATGCCCTTCACCGTTCAACCCAAGACTGGAGAACTGTTTTGGAAAAGATCGCAATCAACATCGTTGGCGTGGGCCCCTCCTGCGACGACGTCTCGACTCAGATCCTCAACGTCATGGGCGGCTTCAACCTCGACGACGGGAGCCGGTTTGCCAGCTCAGAGGAGGTCGTCGGGCACGAGCCCCCGAAGCCGGATTACATGACGTGCTTCGGCGACTTCAACGGAGGCGGACGCGAGCCGTTCGGCGACTCGCTGGCAGTCCTGCTGCCGCTCCTCGAGGCAACAGCACTCGAGCGAGTTCCAGACCGCCCGGACGCCGTCGTCGGGTTCAACCAGCATGACTTCGACCAGCTCTCGCGCACCCGGTCCAACGACCTGGAGCGTATCGAAAAGGCGGTCGCGGCGGCCAATGCCCTCGGCATCGACACGAGCAACGTCGCGCCCCGGCGCGATGCGGCTCTGGCTAAGCTGGCGGTGCTGTCGGATCGCTTCGAGTCGGGCGGTCTGCAACCGGTGACGGAGGCGGAAGTCGCCGTCATCGGCGAGGTGTTCGGAGAGCTGTGGAGCATCCACAGCGACCTGGACAGGCTCGTCTCGCACTGGAACCATTACAAGGGGCACGAGGCGAACCACGAACACTGGGAGCAGCGCCTTGCCGACCGCAAGCGCAACTTCAAGGTGGCCGATGACGCCGGCGACAACCGCATCGCGACGAGCTATGTCACGTACGCGGCCAACCCGGAGGAGACCCTGGCGGCAAGCAAGGCGGCGTTCGTCGAGCTGTTCCAGGCGATTGAGCGGGGCGACCTGCGCGCGGCTCACGAGGCCGACACGCGGGCTCGGCAGTTCAGCACACGCGAGCATCTGCTCGACGCGCTGATCCGCCGGGGCAAGCTGGTGGTCGTGGAAGACGTCTCCACGGCCGCCTGAAGAGCGTGAGGGAATGCGGTCTGGCACTTCCTCTTACAACGGAGGCAACAGCATCGGCTGCTGCCCCTTTCTGTCGCTGGAGAAATCCGGTCTTTGAGCGGTGCGGAAATCGTTCTGCATTGCAGCATCAACTGTGGAGAGCACTATGATCGACAAACTTGGTATCAACATCGTCGGCGCCGTCGACCACTCGACCCGCCTGTACAACAAGGGCGACGGCTTCGCGGGCATGGCCGGCAGCATCGACTTCGGCAAGGGTGACAGCATCTACCTCGGCTTCACCGCCGAGCGTGCTTACACCGTCGCGGTCGAAGGCGACCTCGTTGTCTCGACCGAGACGTCCGACTCGCGCACCAAGCTGGATGGCGTGTACGGCTTCGATGTCGACTGGAGCGAACGGGCCAAACGGCGCGGCTTCGGCGTGGGCAAGCTCGTCATCACCAACCCCAGCGCTCCGGGCGCCGTCTCGATGTTCGTGGTGCGCATGGAAGCGACACGGTCGGTGGTGGCGAATTTCGGCAAGGACACGGGCATCAACGTGCGCGTCGTTCTCGGTGCGGACAGCGACCTCGCTCAGGTGGACCGCAGCGTGGCAAACGCCATGGCCGGCGGCAAGCCGCTTGCGGACAGCTCGGCGGTGCGGCGTGCTCGCCAGCGCGATTCGGCGCGTCCATCGGGATTCATCCCGCAGGACTTGAGCGACCACTGGGCGGGCTCGGACGTCGGGCACCTGCGGCGCAACATCCTGACCTAGTCGGGATGCCCTGACAATAAGGCGGAAGATTCTGCTGTCTTGTCACAACCGGAAGGCGGCAGAAGCTTCGGCGCTGCCGTCTTCCTCGACTGCCGGACGCAATTTCGGCAGACTCGCGTTGAGTGACTGACGCGAGCAAATGTGCACGCGTAAATGCAACTCGAACAACGGAGAAGTTGAATGCACAAGACCCTCAAAGACTTCGTCGGCGCCACGCACGTCGACGAAACCGACAAGCTCGCCCAGCGCGCCCTCATGGCGTACGGCAAATGCGCGGGAATGATCGCCAACGCCTACAACCGCGGCGACGCCGAAGCCTACAGCGAGGTCAGCCGCGCGCACTACGAGGCGTCGGCCGCCTTCGTGCTCATCAACCAGCACAAGGCGTACCCGTTCGCAGACGAGGTGATCGCCGGCATGGCCGTGCAAGCCGTCAGCGCGGAAGAGCCGGCGGCGGCGGCGGCCTACCTGATCGGAGCCGCCGAGACCACCATCGCCGCCTACGCCCATCGCTGCACCCCGGTGTGCATGGTGAGCGGCATCGACAGCGTCCGCATCCTGCGCGGCGCCCACGCAATCGAAGCGATGCGCGACGTCGTCGCCGCCAACGCGGCCTGAGGATACGGGCTGAGGCGGCAGTGCAGATGCCACCCAATGCGGTGCCTCCAATCTGCCGCCCAGACTACTCGCTTGCCCCCAAAAGCAGGTCCAAACTGCTCAACAGGACCGAGCGCCAATCATCCTTCAGCGGGGCGAGCAATCCCCTGCTATCGCAGTAGTGTGCTGGAGAAGCTGCTATCAAGCAGTTTTCTCCAGCCTGCTCTTTGTTTTTGTGTTTTTTGTGTTTTTACTATCATTTTTAGTAACTTAGAGCTTCAAACAAAGAACCAGTAAAAAGCGGCATCTTGCAATTTCTAAAGATACTGCTCGAAGTCTTCAACCAGTTTCTTAAAACGCTTCAGGAACTCTTGATCAACGTCAAAGGGATACGAAACTCGGCTCAACAAGTGGCTATCAAACTTCTTAGAATATGGTGCAAACAACTCCACATGAAATGTAGAGTATTCGTTGAACTTTTTGGGAACCACATGGACACCAGCGTACGGTCCGCTCTGCAGTTTTACATCGTAGAGAATTCCGCCCCAATTCGGGCCCTCTTCAAACTTGTTGCTGGCCGTGTTTATCTCCCACTGGCGCACTTTGTATTCGGCATGAATAGTGTCTTTCGCTTTCTTCAGCTTGGCTTTCTGGTAATACTCTTTCGTCAACTTTTCGAACATATCTGAAAGTTTCTGCCAATTGGCAGGTGCCGTGCTTGTCGCACCAGTCGAGCAGTCCTGTCCCGGTTTTACCTTTTGCAATGCACCTTCGTTCAAAGCCGGATTGTCGCCTTCGGCTGTCGCATGCTTTGGCTCATCGGCAAATCCCGGACGTGCAAGCACCAGACAAAACACGCCAACAAACGCGATTTCAGCAAATCCAATCGTTCGTAATTTTTCGGACATCCAAAAATTCCTCGAATTTCTTCGAGACTATATCACGGACAAAAGCCGATCAACCAGAGCATTCACTTAGGAAGTGTAAACCAAAATCTGCTTCCATTTGGCGGTTCGCTCTCGACACCAATGCTGCCGCCATGCGCTTCCACAATCGCCTTGCATATCGCCAATCCCAGACCGGTGCCGCCTTTTTCTTTTGCATCTCCCGGAGAAACTTGATGGAAGCGTTCGAAAACCATCTGATGATGCGCGCAGGGAACACCGCGTCCATTATCTTCAACGCTCACCTCGACCATGTTTCCAATCACTTTTGCACAGAGTCGGACTTTGGAATTGGGCGGCGAGAATTTTATAGCATTTGACAAAAGATTGACCACGACCTGCACAAGCCGATTGGTATCAGCAGTAACTTCGATGTCCATTTTCTCTCTGTCGATGCGGATTTTTTTTGCTTCCGCCAGAGCAGAAACAGCACTGGCAGCCATAGTCGAAATTTTGTCCAGATTGGTTTTCTGAGGAGCAATTGAAATCGAGCCGGACTCCAATTTTTCCGCATCGAGAATTTCGTTGACGAGAGCGATCAACCGCTGAACACTCTCTTCGGCTGTTTTCACCGAGTCGCGACCTTCTTCGTTTAGTTGACCGAAAAATCCTTTGCCCAACATTTCCAAACAAACGTGAATCGACATGAGCGGGCTTTTCAGCTCGTGACCAACCATGGCCACGAAGCTCTGCTTCAGGCGCTCTGCTTCATATTCACGGCTGACATCCTTGACGATGAGCAATCGCCCCTTCAAAGAGCTGGTATCATATGCAGTGCTCATCACCTCAGCTGGAAACAACGCTCCATCCACACGCCTTCCATAAATTCTGCGCAACGGATGCAAGGGCGGATTCAACAATTCCGCAAGATAGATCTCCTTTTCGCCGGACTTATCCAGACGGAAAAAATTCGTCACCAGTCGCCCTTGCAGATCAGACGCGGCAGATCCAAAATGCTGTTCGGCAGCAGGATTAACAGAGAGCACCTCTCCTTCCGGCGTCATTACCAGAAGAGCAAGCGGCATCATTTCAAAAACCAGACGCATGCGCTCTTCGCTCTGCTTGAGCGCCTCTTCAGCGCGCTTGCGCTCGGTAATATCGAGTACCACGCAAAAGGCACGTTCTTCCATCTCCGACCATTGCGCCGACCAGAGAACATTCTTAAGCACCCCGGCGCCGGTTATCAGGCGACATTCGAAAGACAGCGACTGTTTTTGCGAACTGCATTCCGCCAATTTTTCCAGAAACATTTGGCTGTCGGCGTCGTGAATAAGGCGCGCGATCGGACCCTGCAAAATCTCGTCCTGCCTGTATCCCCAGGCAGTTACACAAGCCTGATTGACTTCCAGCACCAGTCCATTTTCGCTCAAAGAGCAAATTACCTCCCGGGCATTTTCAACAATGGCACGCTCGCGCCGGCGCGCTTCTTTCAATCGCACAGCCGCTTCATGCAAAACACCGTCAAGCTTGCCGATCTCGTCCTCGCCGGCGACAGGGGGATTGAGCTCTCTTTCACTGACCAGCCGATTGGAGTTGTCCATAACAACCAAAAGCCGCTGCGAAATGTTGCGCAAAAAACCGAGCATTAGCACCGCTGCCAGTACCATATTCAAAATCACGGCAACCAGCAAAAAGATGTCGATCAGGCGCCCATAACTGCTGAAAGTGCGTCCTTGCCTCTTCAGCTGCGCTTCTTCGGACTCGATCAAATTTCTCGTGTCGGCAAGCAGCGCATTAGTCATTTCTCTCAAAGCCCGGCTGCGCTGCGCCATTTCCATACTCAACTTACCGTCGGAAACTTGCTGCGCCGAGAAAAGCTTGAAAGTCTGCTCAAGCTCGCCTCGCATCCTTACTGCCATTTCCTTCTGCGGGCCCTGAGAAGGCAGGAGCGATTCGAGTTCGCTCATGCGCGAGCGCGCTCTTTGAATCGCGCCTTCGTAGCGCGTTCTTGTGAATGCTTCCGGCATCATCGTGTCCAGCAAATAATCGCTGATTGCAAAGACTACCGAATTGCCCAGCGCGTTTGCTGCGGCCAAGATCTGTCTGGAATGCGCCTCTCTGTCCGCCTGCGCTTGCGCTTCGTCGAGGAGAAACTTAAGACCGGCGATAAAGAAAAACGACAAGAGAAGGGGCACCGCAACGATCACAAAACCCTGCCTGGATAATGACGAGCGAAAAAGCGGCGAATTGTTAGTACCGCTTACTGTTTTAGCTTTATTGCTCGGGCTTTTAACTTCTTCAGCCATTTAAGACAGCCTGGTTTGCGGTAAAAACAACCTTGGTAAGAGCCAGTTCCTGCCAGGTTTATATATAAGAGCATATAGACGACGCCTGGAGTGCCTTATAAATTAGGGCATACAGGTGTTTCAAAAAGATAAAACTCTTGCTATTCCGACGGACGAGCGCAGGACGACGAGGAGTCGACCGGAGCGAGTGTCGGATGCGTGCGGAGGGTGAGGCGCAGCCGAACCCGGAGCAATTATCCAAGTCTCGTCGGCAGTGAGTGACGGTTGCGCGCGGAGGGTGAAGCGTAGCAAACCCGGAACGCTTTGATCAGGTCCCATCCCAGCGGTAGCCGGAGCCGCGCACGGTGGTGAGCGGACATTTACCGGACGCATCCGTGAGCTTGCTCCTGACACGCCCGACAGCCACCCTCACGGCAGCTACAGTTGCTTCCTCGGAGTCGGGCCAGACGCGAGCCATAAGCGCCTCAGGAGAGAAAATCTCGCCCGGGTGTCGCATAAGAAATTCGAGCAGATCATATTCACGCGGAGCCAGGTTTAATTCCTTGCCGTCGAATGTAGCCGAGTGCCCGGCCTTTTCAATCTCGATGGAGTCAGATTTGATGGCTTCTACCTCCAGCTGATTGGCCCTTCTAAGAAGAGTTCTTATTCTCGCTGAAAGTTCGCCGGCAGCAAACGGCTTAGTCAGATAATCATCAGCTCCGGCGTCAAGCCCGGAAATTCTGTCTTCAATTGCATCTCTTCCAGAAAGCAGCAGAATCGGTATCTTTTTGTTCTTCTCGCGCACACGCCGGCAAACTTCCACGCCGTCTATCTTGGGCATCTCCCAGTCCATTACCACGCAGTCGAAAGGGTACGCGAGCAAAAGCTCGAGCGCCTGCTCACCATCGCGGGCTGTTTCCACCACATGGTGATCCTCATGCTTAAGCCATGCAGACAGCATCACAAGCAAGCTATAGTCATCGTCAGCTAGTAAAACTTTGGCCATGAGTTCTAACCGGTTTGCAAAATTCTCTATATCTATATCTGCCACGGCGCCGTTGCAATACTGCTGCCGCCGGACGCGAACATAACGAAATTGTGGCAGGGCATTCACCAGCCCGTTAACTTCGCACCTTATTCTCTAGGAGTTGCTACCCCCAGGAGTACACGATTTTGCTGAAGAACGCCCCCACCCTCCGCACAATCGCACTTGCAGTCGCCCTCTCAGCCATGTCGACGCCAATTTGCACAACAGTCGCCAGTGCCAGAGAAACAATTTGCGCTTCCAGAGGCACCCAGTTCAAAACTCTGGATGCTGGTAAATGCGCCAGAGACGACGAAGGCAAATCCAGTGCCGGCGGCAACCTGTCATATCTCAATGCCCTGACCAAAAAGTCACGTCATCACAAAAACAACAACTGCAAAAAATCCGCCAGTGCCGGATTTGAAACGGTGAGCGACAAATTCTCCACTTCCTCGGGCAGGCTCGGCTACAAACTGGCAACTGGCTCAGGCGCGGGATCAAATGCAAAGCCTGTTAATAACTCCAAGAAAAACTCCAGTTCTAATTCAGGCGCAGGCAACACACTTGGACTGGGCAAAATGTTGAAGGGCAAATTCGACAATGGTTCCAACTCCGGCAATGGCTCCGGCAGCATCGGTGTCGGGTTCGGCTTTGGATTTGCAACAGGCACACAACAAGGCACAAACTCTAAAAGCAATTCCAATTCCGCTGGAAGTTCCGGATCCGGTTCTTTCGGAATTGTAAGTGGTATTGGATCACTGTTTGGCGGCGGTTCCAATAACAACAACAACAACAACAATAACAGCTCTACCGTCGCCGCGACTGGCTCGGGCTCAGGCTCTGTTGGTTTTGGTCTGGGAACGCTTTTCGGTTCTAACTCAAAATCCAATCCGGCTTCTAGTTCCGGATCCAATTCCAATACTGGATCATCATCAGGCACGGTTACAGGCACGGTTACAGGTACAGGTGCAAGCTCAGGAACAGGTCTGGGAATCTTGCCATTGCCTGGCACCGGCACCAACTCTAATTCCAACTCGAATAATCCAGTCAATCTTCCCAATATTTTCAAACCCGTAAAGCCAGTCCCTGTCAAACTGACAGATCTTCCTATTGTCACCGATGAGTACGTGAGAGGCAGTCAGCAACACCTGAGCGAGTATCAACAGCGCCTGCAGCGATGGGCAGCTACTGGGTCGACCCTGCCGGGAGGCAACGGGTCCGGGACGACAATCACCCCTCGCGTAACGCCTCCTGTCGGCGGCGGACTTCCAGCAGGCGGTGGAGCCGGTGGCGGTTCTGGATCCAGCGCTGGCGGCGGCGGCGGCGGTGGCGGATCCGCGGGAGCAGGACAAGGTTTTCTACCAAACACCAGCGGCCAATTTATGCAGCAGATGTGGAACTCAATGAACCAGAAGAGTGCTACCTGCGATGCCAACCAGCAGCGACAACCTGAAGGCAGTAATCCTAATTCGGTGTACCTCTCCCTTCCTACTGCAGATCGCACGATGCGTCAGCCTTTTATCGTCCCGATGAACGGGCAAAGCCAGGACAAGAAAAACTGCCCTGGCGGCGGCCCTTGCGGGAACAAAGGGGAGGAAGGCAACTACAACCAACTAAAACCTCAAGAGCCCCCACAAGAGGTAACGACCGGCGGCAATGCCAGGGCTCAAGATTTCGTTGGCGAGCAATTCGTTCAAGACATGATGTCTCCGAATTCACAGGCGCAAACTGCCAAGGCCGGTGCGCAAAGCCAGGCTCAGGGAGCAGGCGAAGCTTGTGCAGCAGGCACGTGCGAAGGGCTGGAACAAGCACTTATGGTCATGTTCTTACCGACCTCGACAGTCAACATAGCCAATGAAGCATCTGGCACACCAGGCAGCACCCTCACACCGTTTCGCCCTCTCTCTCAAGCGATCTGGATGGTGCAGAAAATGTACAAGCAAGTTTATATGCCTATTGCTCTTCTTCTGCTTCTGCCCGGAGCTCTGATTCTAAATATCAAAGTCATGATTCAATCAGGCATCAACAAAGGTGGAGATGAAGATACGACTTCACCGTTCTCTGCAATCATGAGATCGATGATTGCTGTTTTCCTAATTCCAGCCACACAACTCATAGTCAGCTATGCCTCCGATATCGGCAGTGCTATGACGCATGAAGTGGCCGGCGCAACCAAAGTGATGGCACTAGTCGCGTGGGCGAAAACAGCAATGGGCGATTCAATGACACCACTCAACGGTGAAGCTACAGGCATTAGCAACATGGACGCTGGAACAGCAGTGTTCAAAGCCGTAATGCACACTGTCTCGATGACACTCGCGTATGGCCTGTTGATGCTCATTGCTTTCCAGATAACCATAATGTGCTATTTGATGTGTATGGGCCCCATAGCTGCCGCATTCTATGTCTACCCAACAGGCGTAGGAAGGCTGTTCAAACCTGTGTTTGCAAACTGGGTTGATGCAGTTATTAATATTGCCCTGTGGAAATTCTGGTGGTGCGTGATTGTCTTGTGCATGGTCACCAGAATCAACCTCATGACCTTCGTTAACATCAATCCAGCATGGGAAGCCTATATGTTTGTCTGCTTCCTGGTCATGATGTCGTACGTTCCTTTTGCGCCGTTCGAATGCAAGCCCGGCGAAATGGTCGACAAGATTTTACAAAAAGCTCAAGAACTGAAAAAAGAAGCCGGTAACTAGGGGGCTAAAACGCCACTGGAGGGGCGGCATCCTCGCCGCTCGTGCCGGTTTTGCCAACATAACCAAATTGTGACAGGGACATACGCACCTGTTAACTAGCCTAATTAATATGTAAGCACTTGGAAGGTGTCTGTACCCACCCCGGCAGACAACTCGATTCTTCCCCACCCCAAAGGCTTGCACAATGCGTAAATTTGAAAAAGAAATAGCTGCAATTCTTTTCTCGCTGGTGACAATCTGTGCAATTACACAAGCCGCCCTGGCAGGGACGACAACTCCAGGAGTACATCCGAACTCGCTTGCTGAGCAGGCCGAAACCTACAAAAAAGACAACAAAGACCCACAACCGACCATTGATGCAAATAAGTGCAAGGACTGCAAAGAAAAGGACAGCACTAACGCCGAAACCCAAGAAGCGGTCTTTGCGAAAATCAAACAAGGTCTTCAGAAGCCGGAAAACGTAGCACAAGCAGCTCGTGCAGCCGGGCAATCGCAAGCAACTGCAGCCGGCAATGCAGCCGGTGATATAGCCAAGAACGAAGCCATCGAAGCGATCGACTACGCTTCGCGTTTTCTCGTTAATTTCACCACTTCGGGTGGCAACAAGTGGAACAGCATTCGTGACAATATCTTTGTTCCGATGGCTATCTTGCTTCTTTTGCCCGGCGCAGTCATGACACAAGTCAAAGCGATCATATCGGCAGGTTCGCCGGCTGTCGCTCCGACAAACCCGTTTGAAGGCATACAGCGTTCTATGATCGCACTGTTCTTGATTCCTGGCTCTTACTTAGTAGTCAATTACGGCATCGACTTTGCTAACAGCGTGCAATACACGGTGAGCAGCGAGTACCAGCGCCTGTTCGGCACAAATATGTATCAAGACGCGATCTGCGCTGAGATCAGAGCGTTTACCACAAGAAATGGAGCCGAAAACGAAGGGTCAATGAAGGTTCCTCCAGCAAACCTGGTTCCTGTCGGCACAGGTATCTTCTCTGCTGCTGAAGGACATCTCTGGGGCAAGTTGCTCGATCCTTGCGTAGGTCTTAATTTGGTACCAGTTGACCGCGACGACGCTGCAATTCCTGCCGGTGCGATCGCTGCCCGTACAGTCCTGTACACAACCAATGCCGGTCTCTGCACCGCCTGGGCGATCTGCTGCGCATTTCAAATGGCATTCATGTATTACTTGTTCTTTGTTGGTCCTCTTATGGCGGCGCTCTGGGTTTATCCTGTCAAGAGTTTGCGCGATGCTTTCCCGAACTGGGTTGAAGGCGTTATCTCGCTGTGCTGCTGGAGTCTTTTCTGGCACACCACAATCATGCTCATAGCCTCATTCAAAGGAACGGACGACACCGGTCTCTTTTTCATGACTGCTTTGAACTTCCTTGCCACAGCCAGTGTCAAACATGCTTTCGACTTCGCCGGATTGGTAAAAGCTGCCGGTATGAAAGCGATGGAACTGGGCGAAAAGATCGCCGCGGAAGCTGCTAAAGGCGGTGGCGGCGGTGGCGGCGGCGGCGGTGGCGGTGGCGGCGGTGAAGAAGGCGGACAAGAAGGCGGCAAATCCAGTGGCGAAGGCAGCGCACCAGCCAGCGGCGGAAAAACAGGCCCAGGCAACGTTGCTCCAGTCCCACCGGCACCAGCAGGCGGAGCCGTGGTCAATGCCACCACAGTCGGCAACGATGCTACTCTTTCAAACGCATCCTGGGATCATGGCAAACCAATTAGTGCGGATTCGACCTCTGGTCAAATGAGTCCAGAAGATAAAGCATTGCAAGCCCAGCGCGACGCGATAGCAGGTCTGCCTCCCGGCACTCCTGGTACAGTGCACCGCACCAATGAAGGTCAACTCTACACAGTCAATCAACAAGGTCAATACATTCCGCAGACCAACGTCCGCATGGCTCAGGTCGAAGGCAGCACATGCGACTGGCAAAACCGCAACAACATTGAGACGCTCAACAACCAAAACGAGTGGGTTTCCAGCAGTTATCAATACGATCAAGCCAAACAAGCGATATTCAACACTGACACCAACACATATGTTGATTCCAAACAATTGGCCGCTCTCAGCTCGCCTCCACCATCCGAAGCCCAGTCGATAGCTGCCGGAATCGGCGTCGCTATGCTCGGCACCGCACTTGTAGGAAGCCCCACCGGCGTGGCTGGTGGCGTGGCGACTTACCAGGCGATGAGCGCCCCCAGAGACGGCGGAGCGGCATTGGCTGAAGGAATGCGCAGACAGGAAGCAGCTGCACAAGAAGTAGAACAGAGACGCACTGCGCAAGCAGCCGAACAAAGACAAGTTCAAGAACGCCAGTATGCTCAAGCTCGCTCAGGCGGTGGTTTCTATAGAGATGCCGTAGCGAGCGAAGCGATTCCACCACGGGCAAATCCTGAACAAGTAGCCGACGCCAGAGTGCAAGCTCCAGTATCAGCTCCGGTACTCTTAAAATCAGGCGTTGAAACAGTCGTCCAAAATGACTCCGCACCGAAAGCTGAAACCTTCGCAAGCGTGCGACCCATTTCTGCTTTCGTCCCGACAACCGAATCGGCAAGAGAAGCAACCCCAGTGCACACTGCGATGGCAATGCCTGCAAAAACCGAACCGACTGTCATGGCAAGAATCGCCACTCCTGTGCATACCGCCATGGCCATGCCGGCAGAGACAGCAGCGGTCCAACCGCACGTGCAGCAAGTCAAGCATGTTCCTGCACCATCATATGCAAGAGCCGCGCACACTTCCCAAGACAGCTACAGTGCTACAGCGCTCACATCCCACTCCGCTCCGGCGCCGGTTCAAACCGCACAGGCCAGACCGGCGGCTCACCTTGCCAAACCTGCAACTACCGTGGCACATACTTCAGCAATGCCGCCATCAGTGATTGCTTATTCCAACACTGCCGCTGCCGACGACAACGCAGCGCCTGTTGTACATAAGCAACATGCCAGAACCGTACAAGATGTAGCATCCATGAACATGATGCCATTGCCGCCCCGGGCTAACTTCGCCGAGCCTGCAGCAATGCCGATGCCCACCAACGTTGAACAGGTTGCCCTGGCAAAACCCAGCGTGCCTGCAAACGCGATCGGCTTGAATATGTTCCCAGCTACATCACAAGTCAACGAGCCCAGACAGAGCAGCGAGCCGGTACAAGTGGTCAACAAATTGAGAGACGTCGCACTCTTTGCATCACATGCAAGAGACGCCAGAAAGGCTGACGAAGCCCCGATCACCTCATGGTTGCCGGAAACAACTCACAGCCGCGGTATCGAATTGAGCCGCTCCAGCGTACCTCAACCAGTTAGCGCTCCGGAAGGCATGAGCGAAGATGCGAAGATGGCCGAAGTGGCTGCCCACTTCGAGAACACCATCCAAAACCTGACCGCATCAGGCGCTTCATATGAAGTAGTGCAATCGGTCGTGGACAACTACCGCGATTTCATGCGCTACAGAAACAGCCAGAGCAAGGGCATGAAAGCTGCCAATGCCAATGCCAATGCCAATGCCAATGCCAATGCCTGGACTTCGTTAAACGTCTAATCCGATCAGTCCTTTAAAGCGGCGCCTCCCATCCTGCAGGCAGGCGCCGGCTAAAAGGCGGTGCCTTGCCGCGCATCTGGCAAGTGGGGGGTTGTATGTATTCAACGGCAGACACTGCCGGTTTATAGAAGTGGGCAAAGGCAGGGTCATGCGCCGCAAAGACAGATGCGTGGCAAGTCTTTGCTTTGCACAACCATCGTGTTGCCATTGAAACAACGTCCACCACTGACCGTTTGGGGCTCACATCTGCTACATCGCCTAGTAATCCATGCTGAAAAAGTCGGAGGATGGAAAATAGCGCGATGCTAAATTCCATCCTCCGGGTGACTCGTGAGGTGGCGACGAGTTTCTTAGCGTCTCGCCGCCGAGGTGGCAGGGGTGCTGAAACGATTCTCCGAACGAAAACCGGCATTGGTGCTCGGTTCCGCGCGAGGCGGCAAAACGAACGCGTCAGCCTGAGCGGCAAGCTCAGAAACCAGACGACGTTCACGGCGATTGCTGCGCCGATCGTTGTGCCGCTCGCCACCGGTGTTTGAATGACCGGACTCGGGCGAATAGCGATAGGACCTGCTCATTGTTCTAAACCTTGTTCTGGGGCGGTCGAAAGCGAACAAGAATTCGACCGCAGTTGTGGAATAAGCGCGAACGAAATTTCGCGATCGCCCCGGGATGCAGCTCGATTAGTAGTCGGCGCGATTTCCGAGATAGATCTTCCGGTCGTTATGCAGGCAGCCGGGCCAAACTTCCCACCCCTGCTGCTTCAGCACCTTGAACGCCTCCTGAATCTGGCTGGGGTTGCAGCCGGAGGGCAGTGTGACCAGGACATCGGGTCCTTCACAGGGGCGCTCCGCGAGGATGCGTCCATGTTCCTTTTTCAGCGTTGCGACCAGCATGGTGACGCTGAGTCGGAACGGATCGACGACCACACCACCATCGGTGGCAACTTGCACGCCGTTCTTGCGAGCCGACAGACGCGGAACGTCGGTGACGATCAGCCTGAGAGCCGGACGCCTTGATTCGGATTGAGCGGTCATTTTGGGGTTTCCTTCTACAGATGCTCGGGCACGATTGCCCGAGCCGATAGAAAAGCAAATCGCTAATGCGAACTCGCGAAGGCGGTGAGCTTACGCTCACCGCCCGGAGTTTCATCCGCGTATTGCCGCTGCTTAGCGACCGCAGCGGTAGTCGCGGCGCCAGTTGTAGCGGCAGTACTCCTGCCACTCGAGCTGACGACGGACTTCCTCGCGGCGAATCGCATCGCGGCGAGCCTGCTCCTGCGCGCGACGGTAGTCCTGGCAGCGCCAGTCACAGCGGTCGTAGTGACCACCGTGACGGTGTCCGCCGTTGTAGACCGGGCCGCTGTAGTTGCCGTTGTTGTTGTCGACTGTCGAGCCGATCGCGCCTCCGATGATGGTGCCGATGATGGCGCCAGCAGCCGGATTTTCACGATTGATGACGGCACCACCGACGGCGCCGACTGCGGCGCCAGTGGTCGTGCCGGGGCCGAACTGCATACCTGCGCAGCCGGAAAGAACGAGTGCCACAAGGGCGATCATTGCAAGGCGAAGACGAATCATGTCTGTGCTCCTGTGAAGTGTTTTTGGCGAATCAGCCTCTTGCGGAGACTGGCTCACTAACAGCGAGGCGGAATAAACAAGCCGCCAGGCAAGTGGGTTAGATGCGTCTCCATACATGATGGACCCGCACCCTGTTCTTGAATCTGCGGTGAAGCAGACAACAAGCAGAACGCAGGTGTGACCACCGGCGTCCTGCTCAGCGAGACTGCGTAAGCAGTCTAAGCGGCAAAGCCGCGCTTCGCGTGTCGCTGCCCGTGACTGCCAGTTGCCTGGCGTCCGACTTCAGGCGACCAGGAAAGTGACTTCCTTGCCGTCGTAGCGCAGCGCCAGCATTTTCGCGTTCTGCGCTTCGGCGTGGGTTCGCACCCTGGGGAAGGCGCGAATTTCCTCACCGGGCTGGAGCACGACGACGCGGCAGGCATTTCCGCAGCGAGGATTGACGGCGAGCTGGCACGCATTGTAGTGGAACTCGAAGCCACCCGTGGGGATGACGACGAGCGCGCACTGCTGACGAGCGCCCTGCTTGTCGGCAACTTCCAGCGGCGAAACAAGTTCCATGCCGCCTTCGCCGTCGAGCTTGAACTCAACCTCGAACACGCTGCCTTCGCGCTCGCTGGCGGTGGCCAGCGTCGGCGAGACCTTGACGTAGGAGCGGCTGCTGCCACCGACTGGCACGTAGGCGACGCCATCCATGCCCTTCCAGTTGAGACCAGCTTCCACTTCCCCAACGCCGCGTACACGATATGCTTTCATGATGATCTCCTGAGTTATCAGGGTTGCATACATGAATCCATCTGGCAGAGGTCATCTAGACCATACCATCCGGATTCGCCTATAAAGCCTTTGGACTTCTCCGCAGACTTGCTTTGATCGAAACGCTCACTTGCGAATCGATTTCTTTGTCCGGAACAATTTCTCGCTCAGAACAAATTCTCCGTTCTTCCCGAGCGCATCAGCTAGACCAGCCGCGCCAACCAAAACAGCACCACGACATAGCTCTACCGGGAGTTAACCCAGAAGGAATTACGCGTGTGTTGCATGGTTGATTGTTTCGAGGAGGTAGCTGTCAGATTTGTCAGAGAAAAATAGAGTGACTATAGATAAGCAAAGATTCGAACAGTCACCTAAGAAAGTTTTGTTGCCAACCGCCTCTTTACAACCAGATACATTCGGGCGCGAGTGCGCGCGTGACACTGTTTCGGGGATTTACAACATTAAAACGAGTTAGTAAAGCTAGCGCACTTATTAAGAGGCGGTTAATCTTCGCCAATTATCGGCATTGCCTGCCGCGCAACTGCAGAGTAAAAAACTGACTGTCAAAGGCGTCGATTCGCCCATCAAAACAGTTCACGGCGCAGGATACAGAGTCGACCCGTGAGGGAGCCTCAGGCAGGGTCAAACTTCCATGACCATGATGTGCTGCGGGCCGGCAGAGCCACCGTGATAAAGCTCGCCGATATCGCGAAATCCATTTTTCTCGTAGATGCGATAAGCTTGGGTGTTGCGGCAATTAACCGACAGTCCGATGCTGCAAATGTACGGAAATACATCCTTTGCCAGTTTCGGAAGCTGCGCCAGAGACCTCGACGCGTAGCCCTTTCCTTGCTGGCGCGCATCGATCATAAATGAGAGAAGGGTGACGCGATCATCACCGCGTAATTGATCGATGTTGTCGCTGTCAGACGGACGCAGCGTAAAAAATCCGACGTCGACATCGTTATCGCGCATGAGAAAAGGAATTTCATTCGGCTGCATGGTCGCAATCGTCTTTCCGACAGGAGCGATGAACCGCATTTGTTCCGGCAAAATACGCACATCAATTGCCGGAAAAGGTGGATGAATTCGTTGAACGAAGAACACAGAAACAGCCTCTCGGATTTCAGGGCCAACACAAATGCAGGATCATAATCTATCGCTCAGGCATCAGGCAAGCACATCCAGAAGCTGCTGCCTTTGCCGCCTTCAGAATCCAATGCGTCCACTCCAATGGTCCCGCCATGGGCTTCTATGATGGCACGCGAGATTGCCAATCAAAGGCCAGTTCCTTCCTTTTTCTTTCCGTCGCCGCGAGAGACTTGCTGAAAACGGTCGAAGATTTTCTTTCTGTAGTCGGCAGGAATACCAGGTCCGGAGTCAATGACGCGAATTTGTACGAGCCAGTTCGCGGGCCATGTCGTGGAAAGTGGCATCCAGATGCGCGATTTCATCATTACCGCCTACCGCCGGATTCAACTCTTGCCTGAGCAGTTTGTGAGTAAGCTTGAGTTGCACGATTCATGAACGAAGAAGTCACAGAAAAGCGGGCGGTTTTCTTGCCGCTCTGGAAGGACTTAACTTCTGGTTCGCGGCCGATATCGCCGATGATGTTGACTTGGTTCATGGTCTTAGCCCCAATGCCGTGGACTTAAGAGTTACCCTTTAAGAGCTTTAGCACCAAGTCCACAAGCAAAGTAGCAGGCTTGTCAGTTTTCAATTTCGTGAAAGTTTCATCGAACTGCCTTCGGTAATCCTAAGGTGTTACTTCTCGCATACCAAGGCTGTCTGCCTCGAGATCTAGGAGCCTGTAACGAGCCTTCTTGCGATCGATCCAGGTCTTTAGGCGCGAATCCGATCATGAAAATGGAGAAGACCGCCATGACTCGGCCGCGCTTGCGTGTGTCCACCGAAGCCTGAATGAGCGATATGCTACCGCCGGTTTGAATGCTTATCGCAGCGCCAGCAAAAAGCACCGCCAGAAGTGACAGGTACAAGTTGGTAGATAAGCCGATAAGGGCTATGGCTGCCGAAAGCGCGATTCCTGAAAAACCAATGACTCGGCGAAAAGCAAATGTCTTGCCGCGGCTGGCAAGTGCAAGCGATCCGATGAGGGCGCCAGCTCCAGCACAAGAAGAGAGGTAGCCCAGAGACTGAGCACCACCTCCCAGAATCTGGTCCACGATCACGGAAAGCAGCACTGTGTACTGGAACCCGAACATGCTTATTGCAGCGGTGAAAAGAAGGACGTTCTTGAGCGCCAGTTCCGCGAGAATCGACCAGATCCGCTCTTTGCCCCCAGGCGACCCTGACTGCGAGTTATTTTCGGGTACCTCACCCTCGACACTCACAACTGCGGTAATCATGCCGAGAGTGACCAGGGAGCCCACGTAGCTGAGCGCATTGAGCCCGAAGCAGACTGCCTCGCCGAACACGGCAATAGTTATTCCCGCCACGGCTGGACCGAGAATTCTCGTGGTATTTCGAACGGCCGAGTTTATCCCGATTGCGTTGGTGAGCTCCTCTTTTGGGACCAGGTCCGGCACGAAGGACTGACGTGCCGGCATTTCGAAGGCACCAATACAGCCACCAATCACGGCGAGCGCCACAATCCAGCCGACGCTCAAGAGGCCCGCTATTGTAAGAGCCACGAGAGCAAGCGCCTGGAGCATATGAAGAGAGACGGTCACGTAGAGTATGCGTCTGCGATCGAAGCGATCAGCGACGATACCGCCGACATAAGTCAATAGAATCATCGGGAAACCGGGAGCTTCAGACCCCCCCTTGTTCACTCAGGCAGCTGCTTCCATAACCGTGAATTCATTGTTTTGGGCGATACATCACTGATGATTCTTGGTTTCACGGGCAGTTAGAAAAGGAAATTGCTTTCGAAAAAGCCAGACAAAATAGCTCACCAACTGTTTTGCCGTGGCAGATTTCGGCATTTCGAGGCGCATCATTCGGCACTGTTAAGATTGCTCAACCTCTTTGAACCCCCTGGAGGCGGTTTCTTCTGACGATTCGGCCTGTAAGAAAACAATCTCAACGCTCGAAATTTGCCACACGGGCTTACGATTGGCTTGAGTTCGTGCGAGGGCTCCCTCATGAGCATAACATCAGAGAAAATAGCTTTTCGAATCATCAGCGGAGACATAGAAGCGGCCTGGCTTCTAGTGCGGGAAGCAAATGCCAGGAGCACATCCGAGTCGTTCTCGGAGCTTATAGAAGAGGTGCTGCGTCGACTAAGAGATGAGCAAATTGTCGGAACATTCTGAGACGATCCTGGAGACCGACCGATCATTCGATCCTAGCCCCGCGAGCCTCGAAGCGCGCACCCGCTGGCACGCCCTATGGGCGAGCTGGTTGGGATGCCTCTTCGACGGACTCGACGCGTCGATCTTCGCCATTGTCCTTTATCCTGCTATGTCTGAGTTGCTCAAGGTCGACGCGCATAGCACAGTAGGCTATTACGCCTCTTTCATTCTTGCTGCCTTTCTGGTCGGCTGGGCATTGGGCGGACTGGTGTTGGGACGTCTGGCCGATCAGATAGGTCGGGTCAAAACTCTCATCTTGAGTATTCTCGTCTATACCATATTCACCGGGCTCTGCGCTCTCAGCCAGAGCTGGCAGGAGATGGCTCTGTATCGATTTTTCGTCGGATTCGGGATAGGCGGCGAGCTATCAGTTGGTGCCATCATGCTGTCAGAGCACTGGAAGGGAAGCCAGCGTCTGCACGCGCTCTCCTTCATGGCCACGTCCTGGGGATGCGGTTACTTCGCTGCCGGCCTGTTGAACTGGTGCCTTGGTGATCTCAGTTGGAGATACCTTTTCGCCGCCGGAATAGTGCCAGCACTGCTCACTCTCTATGTTCGCCTGAAGCTCAAGGAGTCCGAGGACTTCAAGACATTTAAAAGATACAGGGAGGAACTTAAGAGGCGCGTGCACCTGACTGAAGAAGACAGAGCCTTCCTATCAGAGCCTCTCAAGGAGATTCTCGGACGTGAGAATCTGAGGGCTCTGATAGTGGTCGTTGCCATAACATCGAGCGGAATAATCGGATACTGGTCGGTCCTGTCATGGGTGCCAGCATGGATCAACCAGCTAACGCAGAGCGCTGCTGTTTATGAGAGGAGCCTGGCATCGATGGTCATGAATGCTGGCACCATATTTGGTGCGGCATCAACCGGATTCATAATCCTTCGCCTCGGAAGAAGAGCGACAGTGGCACTTGGTCTGAGCCTGACACTTATCTGTTGCCAGGGACTCTTCCTGACGTGCAGGTCGTTCGGCATGCCCCTCCTTATCTGGCTGTTTTTCTGCGGATTCTTCTCAATTATGAGCGCAGTGACAATTTGTATTTACGTGCCAGAGATTTTCCACACCAGACTTTGCGGAACAGCTTTCGGTGTTGCCTTCAATATCGGGCGCATTTTCGGCGCGGTCGCTGCCCTTGCGAGCGGCCAGCTAATAGTGGCGTTCGACGGATCCTACGCGCGAGCCGCCTCAACGGTAGCTTGCGTGTACGTGGTCGGGATAGTCGCCTCGCTCTTCATACGGCGCACAAGCGGAGAGCCCCTGTCCGGCCTGCCTTGCCGGAGCGAGCCGAACCGAAAGCCGGCATTCGAACGGCAAACAATCGAGAGTGCATGAGCACTGATAAAGTTGGGATCGGGAAAATTAATGTGGGATTTGGGCTTGTGGTTTTGCAGGATTCAGCAATCCAAATTTGCTGCCAGGATCTTGTGAGGCCGCACCGCAAGTGATATCAGGAGTGCATATTTGTCAAACGAGCGACGCGAACGATTAGCGGCAGGAAATATGGCTCACATGGACTGATGAATCCACAGATCGTGGTCTTGTATTGATCATCAAAGAAGCTGCCGCAGGGAGGGTATCGATCCGCTTCTCTTCGTTTTGGGAACCTGGCTCTCCTGCTTGGCAAGACGAGCGCGACATCAGTTAAGATACTCTCGTGATTGTAGGTTCTCAGGGTGAATATCACTCGGCTCGCTTGCTTTTATCGATTGCAGAGGGGCTGTCGTCAGAGCACCCTGCAACGCCTGTGATGGCTGTGATTAGCAGCACAAGACACTTCTTGAAGCTGGGCACTTTGCGCATATCTGGCTTCTGTTCTGATTGGGTAGTTTTTGCGATCCGCGACTCTCGTCGGTTGTGACACAAGGGAGACTTTTCTCTGGATCTATGTATCTTAACCACAATAACAGATAGACAATTCAAATGAGCACGGGCTGCGGCTGAAATGCCGTATAGATGCTTTGACTTGCGGCAAAGTTTTCAGTGCTTTCGGAGATAGCGTAACAATATTTCTGATTTTCAGCATAGTGAACATGCAATTTATCAGCAGTAGCTGGAGTCAATACCGTCTCCGGGCCTACAAGCACTTCCGATTTTCGTCCAGTGCATGAAACCAAACTTATCTCGCTTCCCGGGAAATGTTCTGCTTTGATACA
>JADZFV010000501.1 GCA_020854255.1 Candidatus Melainabacteria bacterium
CAGCGCATCGGCGAGTCTGGGAAGAAACAGTGCGGAGGTAGATCCTGTCAAAATGAAGCGCCCCGGCCTCCTGTCTTCATCGACGCTTGCCTTCAACGGCAAATAAAGCTCTGGGACTCGCTGGACCTCATCAAATACGACGGTCCGATGCTGAGCATAAGCATCAAGGAATGCTGCCGGATCTCTTCGTGCGGCCATCACTAGATTTGGATCGTCAAAAGTGATGTACTGCGCGTCTTTTCTAGAACCGATCAACTGCTTAACCAGAGTTGATTTGCCGACCTGCCGCGCACCGGTAAGAAATACCACTGGTGCGTTCCTAATGGCACGTTCAAAGTTATCGGTGATGTTTCGCGCAATTAGATCTGCCATTCACTATGCCTGATAAACTCGCCATCTTTAATTATGGCAGAAAATTTGCCACTGCATGGCAAATTTTCTGCCATAGCATGGCAATATCCCTGGACTCCCCTGGGTGACTGAAAGTGATCTGGTAGCTACCGGTTAAGAGAAACTTGAGAACGCCACGTCAGGTATCGCATTCGATCGAGTAATCGCGCTGTTAATAGATTTAGAACCTCTGCGTCCCTGTTCAAGAGTCTCGCGACGCTCTGGGCCACTTCTCGCGCGCTCCTGAGCCTTTAAAAACTACGCCAATCGCCGTCTTTGCGGTTTTCCACACGAAAGTCCGCGCCAGTTAAATACATTTGCCGAAAACGCTGATTTTTGCGTTCTTTTGGAAACGCCTTCAGGCATTCAAAATTTTGCAAATGCAACGCCCGGATGATAGACAACTAATATCTTCCGACACACACACTTTCATAAGAAAAGCAACCGGCCTCAGGCAAAATTCAAGCGCACAAACTGCATCCACACTCACCACTAGTGGTGCTGGTCTGGAGCCGCTTCCCCGACATGCTGCGCAAGCTTCGCTTTCTGCTGCAATCTTGCCAATGTAACGCAGGGCACCTTCGGTATCATCGCGCAATGCAGTGCCTGGCGCGCCGGCAATATTGTTTCGGAAACTCCTTCAATACAAAAACAATACTTCTAATAGAAAAATCAATTCTTCCGGTCTACATGCAGCAGCTCCGGCTGCGCGCAAAGACTGCCGCCAGCGCAATGTGGCGGTTATTGCGGTGTCTCTTTAGCCGCTGTCTCTTTCGCTGTTTTTTCCCGTGTTTCCACCCACTTGCACATTGGAGAGCATCATGGTTCAGAAACTGTCCAACGCCGCCTTCAACATGACCTTCGTCTCCAACACCAGGGGCAGTGGCGTCATCGCCAAGGAGCGCGTGCACGGCCGCATCGCCTTTCCTTCTTCCGGTGGTCCGCAGCCCAACGCTGGCGAGACCTGGCGCGTCACCATCGCCTGCGAAAACCCGAAGCGCACGGTGTACTTCCTCTCCTGCATCGAGAAGGCCGAGACAGGCACGGGCGAGAAGGGCGCGGTCGCGAACGGCACGGACGAGAAGGGCAACATGGAGAGCCCGCTCCCCGCCTCTGCTGCACAGCAGCCTCTCGACGGCGCCGCGCCCGTGATCATCCTGACCGACGGCCCGCGCTATCCGTCCAGTCAAATGGACGCGGCGGGGCAGACGCTGCTGGCGAAGGTGGAGCCGGACCGCCTCATCGGCAACGCCATCACGCGCACCAAGATGTGGCTGACGCCGGTCGTGAAGATCACGCTGCGCAACCTCTCCTTCGCACGCATGCAGCAGCGCGCCGCCGCCGACCCTGCGGCACGTGCCACCGCCGCGGCGATGGCTATGGCACTTCAGCAGATCGAGGACATGGCGAAGTCGACCAGCACGCTCAACGCCCAGGTGAAGCGCGTGGCCTACCCTGACCAATACGCAGTCGCGGTGGAGCTGTTCGAGGCACGCAAGCAAGTCCAGTGGTCCGCCGAAACGAAGCGCCAGCTCAACCTCCAGACGCTCGCCTACGGGCGCCTGGTCCAGAAGGTGAAGCGAGCCGGCAACGACGCCGAGGAGATCCTGCGCGTCGAGCTTGCCCAGTTGAAGCAGAAGCTGGACGCCTTTCGCAAGTCGACCAACGAGCAGTGCAAGGCGTCCAGCTCGCGTCTTGCCGATGCGGAGCAAGAGCGCCGCTGGTGCTGCTACGAGGACGTCATCGACGAGGCCGTTGCGATCCTGGAGGAGATCGACAAAGCAGAGACGATGCGCGCCGAAAAGGGCGCCGAGCTGGCGGCGCTCGTCGAAAGCTACACCGCTCGCGTTCAGGAGCTGCAGAACGCCGCCTGAGTCCCGCCCACAGCTTCATCGGCGCATGCGAAAACCAAGGTTTCGCTGCGCTGATTGAGGCGATTGAAATGACCGCAACTGGCGGCGCACAGCCGCTTTGAAAGGAATCACCATGAACATTCTGAAGCTCTTCGTCTTCATCTTCTTCGGCTTGATCGGAGTCGTCCTCTTCTCGCTCCTCTCCGCTGTCGGCGGTCTGGTCGGCGGTGGACTCGGCTGGCTGATCGCGATGGTGTGGGGCAGCTCCCTGCCGGGTTCGGAGTCGACGGCCTGGGTAGGCGGCTCGCTGGCCGGCGGCGTGCTCGCTGCCCTCGCGTTCCACGGCGTCATCAAGGGCATCGACTACTTCCACCGTTTCGTCGCTCAAGAAGAATCCGAGACGGGCTTGCCCGAACAAGCGCCGCCGCAACTCAGCCGGGGCGGCAAACACCTCTGGGGTTCGCTGTCTTACTTCCTCTCCACGGTCATCGCCGTCAACGCCTTCCACGCACTCACCAGCAACGGCGCGATCAATCTCGCCGCCACCATCCTCGCCTCCGGCTTCCTCGGCCTCGTCGGCCTGGCGCTGGTGATCCACCTGAAGTTGTGGGAACCCAGCTTCAAGTCCGAGTAGAAGCAGCTGGCCGAATCAGAATGCGCGGGACTATTTTGGCTCGCGCTCTTCTGATTCACCTCAGGCGCCACTAAGCGTGGTGCCCAATCAAAATCACCCCCCGGAGGCGAACGCCCCACAGAAAGGAACACCATGTCTCTCCGAGACGAACTGAAAAGCGCTGCGGCGTACGATGAAGCGCATTGGTACTCCGACGAGGTATACGAGCGCTTGACGCGCCGGATGAAGAAGGCGCCTGTCCAGAAGCGCTGGCGATTCCTGGGCAAGGTCACGCCCGCCGTCGCGGAATTGCTGAAGAAGCGCTTCAATAAGGAAGGCTACTTGGTGATCTTCCGCTTCTTGTCGATCGAAATCATCGACGACGACCAGCAGTGACGCTGGCATCATACCGACCTGACCGGTAACGACCACGATGCGGTGCATCCGTGAGAAACACGTTTGCACCGCATTGATTTTTGGGGCATGTTCACGACTTTCTATAGTAATAGATCTTATGCGCACAATCCAAGGGCCCGCGTGCTTCAGTACACGCTGGAACAATCTCTGCGATTGTTTGGCTTGCCACTCCATCACTCAGATACATTTGACAGGCAAATTATCGCGCAGGCGCTAGCGGAGAATGTTCCTGTTGTCACAGTCGATGAAAAATTCAGTCTTTCTGAAGGACTGAAAGTGATCTGGTAGCCGCCGGTCAATGCGAAACTTGGGAGCACCCCGCCAGCTACCGCGGCATCTGGTCCAATCTATGCCAGTTCCCGTAGGCCGGTTGCAGCTTAATGAAGAGAGTTTGTAAACGAAGTGAAAGCCACTTGCAAAAAAGCTCCGTTCGGGCACTGGAACAGTTCATCAAAGAACCTTTGGAGTTTGATTGGAACAGTGTCACTTGAGTAATGTAAGCAGTCTTCCATCGCAACTTCTTGATCCAGCAAATTCCCCGAATCTTTCAACTACCACAGTGAATATGAACACCGTAAACATCAGCGCCGAGCAATTTGTCCAGCGCAATCCGGAACTCTTCGCGCTTTACAGGGAACTCATGCTGCTGACACAGCAGACAGTGGACGCACGGAAAGCACTGCTTACACGGGAGTCCGATCACCAGCTCCGCGCAGCTGAGCGCGCGTTAGAGACAAAAGTATCTGAGGCTGCCGCCACGTTTCGCGAAAACACCGCCGCGTTTGTTGCCTCGTACCACGTCGAGACAAGAGCCGCTCAGGAGGAGCTGAACGCGATGCTTTCCCGCTTTCTTGCGGAGAAGGACGAGGCGGGCAGGCCGCACAATGATGCCAAGCAAGCGGATGTCCGCCAACTGGAAGCGCAGAAGCTCGCGACGCAAGAGTGCTTCCATGAACTCAAGCTCTACTCTTTCTTGCAATCGGTTGCAGACGATTTCCAGGAGAAGGCCTCTCGGATCGTCCAGCATTACGACGAGGCTCTGGCTCCAATCAATTCACGCTATTCCGACGCGGTACGAAGAGCCTACGACAAATACAATGCCACACTGTTGCGCGCCCGATCCGTATGCAATGACCTGTGCGATCCGCATGCTGCGACTCAGAAGCGTGCGATTCGCGATGCGACGAATAAGCACCAGGCAGACCTTTTGAGCGCATCCGTCGATCGCGATGAGCGTAGCGCGAATCTGCAAGCGATGATCGCGCACTTCAGGGAAGAACGCTTGCAAGAAATCCAGAGATTCTTGCACGAGCGCAATGAAGTAACGCTCCGGCAGTACCTTACTACGGCGATCCAGCAGATGAAAGAAAGGCGCGACACCTGGAGTCGCAACCTTTCTGGCAACCGGGCGCACTGACCTTCGTAGCTCCCAGCCTGGCGTTCGTAGCTCCCAGCCTGACGTTCGTAGCCAGTGGTCTGGTGGCCACTGGTCTGGTGACCACCGGTCTGGCGCTTATCTCCGCCGGTCCAGCGTTGGTCCGTCTGTGTGAAATTCGTCAACCGCCTCACGCGCATCCCACGCATACCGATTCCGAATTGAACTTGTCGCTCCGCTGCAATGGCTCCCCATTCAGCGGGGCGATAGTTCTTCACCTTTTGCAAGAACTATTTTTCTAGAAGCTATGAATTTCAGTAAACGACGTCAGCAATCGCTTCGATGACGGTCGTAACAGTGCTGCGCTCTTGTTCCCATGCCAGCAAATCGGCTTGTACTGCGGTTCCAAACGCCACTCACTGAACAGATAATTTGGAATTTACGCATTCGAAAAGGCATGCTGTGAAACCCAAGCAGTGTCTTCGTTTCGAGTCGTAGTGCCGCATTGCATGCGGCAGTCCGGCGCATGCAATACGCCGCTACACCAGCGGACCCTGATCTGGCCCCACGAACTTTTGAATCCGCCGCTATTATGGAGCATAGTCTGACAGGCGATAGTAACACAGGCACCGATCAAAAGGAGGAGAGCGTCGGTTCGAGCAGGTTCCTGTTACTTGCATGCAGATGCATTTATTTTTCGCGTACTAACTTCGAATATATTCAGAGCCACTTCCCTCGCAGCATTAGGCCTCTTAAAACCTTACTATCTGCTGATTTTGCGGTTTCTCCCACTCACTGGACCGCACAAACGGAATCGATCCGGAAAACGCACATTGTAAGCCGATTCTCGCAACGCTATCGAATTGACCACCCGAGCGCAAAGGCTTGCAAGCGCATTCACGCGCGTGATAAACGTCTAACATACTTCACTACACTCATATCGAGCAAAACCACAGACACCCTGCAATACGCCAATGAAAATTCCCGCTAAAACCCGACACCACTTGTGGTGCCAGGTTTCACCGCTCCGCGTGGCGGCTTGCCGCTCAGCCTTGAGCTACAGCACGCGGCATCCAGCAAGTTTCACAGCCGGTGAGGTTAGCGCAAGCGTATCCGACCCACCGCAAACACGAAAGTAACGCATGAGCAAATTCTTCACGCTTTCCGACAGTGCTCTGTGCATTGCGTGTCTGTTCGTATGGTCACACATGGCACACACCCGCGCTTCCACTCTGTTTCTCGCCGTCGCGATCATCCACGCCTTGTGCCTGATCTGGATCGACGCCGCCCGCGAGATCAAGCTTGCCACCATTTGCGGTGCGACCGTCGCCGCCTGCGCTGGCTATGCCTGGCTTGCGCATGGCGGCGCCCCTGGTTCCGCCTGGGTTGGCCTCATTGGCGTCGTCGTGGGTCTTCGAACTATCGTTGCGCTTGTACGATAAGCCAAGCGCAAGGACTGGAACTCGCCGGACTGAATAATGCTTCGCTGCACATGTCAGTCCGCTGCCTGCGATATGACTTCAGATGCCAGAGGTCCGCGCAGTACGACAACGATAATCGCTACTGCAACCTGAGACCACTCGTAGTGCCACCACCAACCGCTCCACCTACAAACCGGTGCAAGGCGGCAGCGCCTTGTCATTCAATTTCTTCAAGGAGAATGAGATGGCAGAGTACGACAACGAGCGCAAGGCTCAGTCGCTCGCACGCTTCGGGGATGAATCCCACACCTGGGACGAGATCATTGCGCATCAGATCGAGAACGCCCGGTGGACTCGTTCTCTCAAGTGTTTCGGGGATGAATTCCATTCCTGGGAAGACATTGAAAAGCACGACGTCGATCTTGCCCGGGAAAAGCAGACTTCCTAGCAATTCGAACGGCGTCGTCCGACACATTCGGAACTCAACCCTTCTCAACCCGTTTCTCACAAGCGGTGTCACGACCGCAACGAAAGCACCAAATGAGCACTTTCTTCATCTCGACCGTGATCAATTTCGCGATCATCGGCGTCCTCTTCGTCATCTGGACCCTGCTCTGGTTGCGTGGGGGTCTCATGAACTCGGGGCCCAGCATGGCGCATAAGAAGGTCACGGCCATGGCTGTGACCGGCGTACTGGGAGTGATCTCGTTTTTCGTGGACGGGTGGGCAGCAGTCGCCGGCCCCATCGTTGGCATGCTGGGAATCATGCTCATCATCTACATCGGGTCGCCCTCGTTCTTCCACGATCCGCGCGCCCGCAAGTAACAACAACCAACGCTTAACCGATGTGTTTCGTCTACGGCGAGAGCTTGTCAAGCCCCCTTTTCGACTTTTCATCACAGGAGTAAACGCAATGACATTGCGCATCCGGTATCTGGTAGTTCCGGCCTACATTCTCGGCACTTTGGCTTTATTTGCCGCCGCGCAGTTGCTGCCCAGAGCGATTGGCTTGCCAATCGCCGGGATTTTGCTGCTCGTGATGGTGACGCCAATTTCGCTGCTTCACCAGTTCTGCGACGCAGAACTGATTCCGCATTTTCTCCCCTACGGCGGCGCTTTCTGCGTGGCATATTTTTTCGCATGGTTCGCCATTCCCGTGGAGTTCGGCCCGCTGATGTCTCAGAACATCAGCTGGGTTCAGGTCACTTTCGTGGCCGTCCAGCAAGCCCTCTATCTCGGCGTTCATGCCTTTCGCCGTTAAAAAGGGCAAAGAGAAGGAGAAACAATTGAAAATCACTGAGCAAATCGCACTTCAGGTGCTTGCGGTGGTCGACCAGGGGCTGTACGCAGGCCCCGGGCATGAACTGCCCGGACAGATGGGACTGGAGGCAGCCATCTGCTTTGCGCTGGGCGAACGCAAAAGCGATCAGCCGAGCTGCGTTACGCCTGCCCTGTCTCGGTTTTGCCTCGACTTCAGCCGAGGACACTGGAGCAGCAGCGCAGCACGCGCACAGGGCTTGCGCCGCCTCGCCATCGCGCAGCTCGGCACTGCCAATAGCCTCGATGAAGTGCTGTTCGAGCAACATCTCACAGCAGCCACGGTGAGGCGGCTGCTGCCGAAAGCTGTCAGGTACCTGGCATACACGTGCCAAGAACCTCACAGAGCAAATTTGCTGGAAACGGCCAGGCAGTGCGAATGCGAAGCAACGAAGTACGCGTCGCTGAAAGCATTCAACGCGGCGGCCGATGCGCGCGCAGCTTCTTTCAATCGCAAGCCGGCTACCTGCGTCGTCAGTGCGGCATCGACCGCACACTTTCTCGAGACTCCGCTCAACTCGCTCAACGAAGCATTTGCCAGGTACGAGGGATCGAGGCGGGCGGCAGAGACCGCTCGCTGGGCGGCCCTTGGCGCGCATTCGGTGTGTTCGGCGCCTGCAACCGACACACTCCTGCACTGGTTTGCCGAGAAAGTCGTGCGGATCCTCATCGAGATGAAGACGCCCGGGTCGAAATTCCTGCACCTCACTCAGTAGCCCCTTCGACAGTTGCCTGGCAGGCTCGCTGGCCGGTGGCGCTCTCTCCGCGCTCGCTTTCCACGGCGCCGTGAAGGGCGTCGACTACTTCCTGCGCAAAGTCGCGGAAGAGGAAGCAGCGCCGGGCGAATCCGCCGAGGTGCCTCCGCAGCTCAGCCAGGGCGGCAAGCACCTCTGGGGCTGGCTCTCCTACTTCTTTTCCACGGTCATCGGCGTCAACCTCTTCCACGCTCTCACCGCCGACGGAACCGTGAATCTCGGCGCCACCATCCTCGGCTCCGGCTTTCTCGGACTGGTCGGTCTGGGGCTGATCGTCTACACAAAGCTGTGGGAACCCAGCTTCAAGCGGAAGTAGGGGAATTTCGCGTTCCGGTGGGCACGGTCGTCCAGACCTTCAAGGTCCAGTAGCCAGGACGGCTGCTAGTTCGTAAGTGCGGAAAAATGGGGGCAGTGGCAGCGATGCGGCTGTTCCCATTTTTTGTTATCTCATGCCTGGCCAAAGGGCACAGAGAAAAAAATCGAACCTTGGCATAGTGCATTTTTTTAGACGGCACCACTATATGCTATAGCGTTACTCACCCAAAAATCAAGAATAACTATCAATGCTTTGCGCAGAAAGCAGAGAGGCAAAGGAGACGCGACACAATGCAATGAAACAGATAAAGGTTGTTCCCGATGCGCGACTACCAATACTTCGACTTTTCTTAGA
>JADZFV010000502.1 GCA_020854255.1 Candidatus Melainabacteria bacterium
CTCGACGCCAAGAAGAAGGCCGAGGAAGCCCTGCAGAACAAGACCTCGCAACTCGAGTACGCCAAGGCCCAGGCCGAACTGGCCGAAGCCATCGCCCAGCTCGCCGCGATCCAGAAACTGCGCAAGCGGCACTGAGCGAGAGCAACAGCAAAAAGAAAAGGCAGCTTCGGCTGCCTTTTCTTTTTGCCCTCGCCCTGTTTGCCTCTCCGGCCAAGTTCGGGCGGTGTAAGTGGGTCGCTACATTTGACTTCTGTCAATCAGGCTATTGCTTGATGCGGAATGGGTGGCCGATTAGTTACAGTAGCGTGTTACGTCCTTCTCCTCGACAGAGTCGTACAGCAGGACAATATCTTTCAGCTTGACGCGAAACTGGCTTCGTCTCTTCGTGGTAGGCCTTGGGTTACTGGCGCCTTCCAGTTTGATACCTGGATCGTAGTAGATCTTCTGCGAGTGAATGGCGAATAAGAGGAGTAGCGGGTCCGTCCCTTGGCCAAGATGCACCGTACTCCCGTATCTGTACTGGTTTGCAGGAGTCTTACGGTTTTCGCTCGGGACATAAACGGCGTTCCGGTGCTTCTGGTTCCAGTGACTAAGGATGCCTGTAAATGCCCAGAATGCGGCAACGATTCCATCGTCAGCAACCAGTGCAATTCCGCCATTCCGGTCGGTAATACGATTGAGTCGGCTGTCGTAGCCTTCAAGTCTGATAGTCAGGCCGGTGCGCGCGTGTCTTTTATTGCAGAAATGCGTTCCACCGAAATTCATTCGGTCGGCTCTGCCACGCAGGTCTGCATAACCGAATGTTCGTACGAACTGCTCCACACCGTTTTCAACGTAGAAGCCGCCGGTCGGTTCGGGTGTCATGAGCGTGAGGACATTACTGCTGTGCTGCTTAACCTCCCAGCCCATGAAGTCGGGTTCGGACCGGCTGTTCGGAGTAATGCCGAGTTCGGCTTCAAGTGTATATCCACCGCACTGTGGCGCACTGCAGGGCAGAAGGTTCCCGTTTCCATCAAGTCGCTTCGAATTGATCCAGCCAAGCCGATGGATGCGGCAGAGCTCTTCTAGCAGTTTTCTGCGCGGATCAATTCTCCTGCCTAGGAAGTTTGAGGCGAGGAGTTCTAGAAAAATCTCAGTCGCTTTGGCGAGTGTGCCCGCTATGGCTATCAGTTGCTGCGATACAGTATTGGCAGGATGGAATACGCTGCCGATTACCCGGCCTACGTTGTCAATACCGAGAAACAAAACGCGCCCTTCGAGGCGAGATGTCATGAGTTCTCGGATGGATCCGAGCCCAGATCTGTCAGCGGCCTTGAGGAAGCCGGAGAAGCGGATCTCTGGATATTGCGGATAGAGAATGACTTGCGCGTAAGGGGCTGAAACAAGAGAAAGGTTGTCGTCGATCCAGAGGTAGTCCAAGTGCGCTTTGAATATTGGGTTGTCGATGTCCGGTTCAGGAACGATCTCTCCCATTGGGAACAGCGTCAGTGCCTTGAAGCCTGGACCGAAATAGACCTGATTTTTTGAGTTGTCGTTAGAAGCAAGACACTTGACGTAGATACGCTCTACTTTATGGTCGGCATAGAAGCGAATCAGGTTTTCCAGCGACTGGATACCGGCTGTCATTCTGGCTACCTCAAAGGGCTGTTTTTGGATTGTGCCAGAAGATTTTCCAAATGCCTCCTGAAGTCTAGGAAGAACTGAGACGTTTTACGAGGTTTTCGAGGCGATGGCCCTTTCCCGTCTCGCACTCCCAGATGACCAAGCATTGCCAGCCGGCTTTATTGAGGGCAGCGATATTTCTGCGGTCCCTTTCGGAATTGCCTTCCAGCTTACTCTTCCAGAAGGATCTGTTGCTCTTGGGCATCACTGCATTCCTACATCCAGAATGCTGATGCCAAAAACAACCGTGTACAAATATTACGGTTCGATACCTTGGGAGAACAATGTCAGGTTTGCCGGGAAGATCATTTACATGGAGCCGGAAGCGGAAGCCCCTAGAATGGAGGTATCTTCTGATTAGCATTTCGGGAACGGTATTTTTCCCGCGGATACCTGACATCATTCGGCTGCGTGTGACCGGGTCGACAATGTCAGCCATTAGGCGACAATCCGATTTCTGATAGGAATCAGCAGACCTAACTCAGGCAGCCGCGAAACGAAGAGGCAATTCTGGTTCTAGAATCTCTGAACCCAGTTTCGGTTGCATCAGCTTTGCAGCATGTCTCATCACATCAACAACAACTGAGTTTCCGAACTGCTTGTACGCGCGAGTGTCTGACACCGGAATTTTAAAGTTGTCCGGGAAGCCCATCAGCCGCGCACATTCCCGCGGAGTCAATCTGCGAGGATTTTTCTTTTTGCCTTGCCATATCAGAATTTCCGAGCCGTCCTTGTAGTAGCGCGCTGACAGGGTACGTGCAACGCCATCTGGTTTTACAAGGCCAAAGCCGAACCCGTTTCCCTTGGCGCGATGTTTTTCTGCATATGCCTGCAGGTAGCCCCACAGATGATCTGTAAGTGTGTATTTCGGATTGACGCGGTGCTTGCCATGATCGAAGAAGCGACCTTCATCCCATTGAAGCAGGGGCTCGCTCCCGTCAGTACGGTGGAGGATTTCAGCAAGATTATGTGAGTCCTTGTGTGGTAACGGAAGCGCGTTCCAGTCGAAAGCGACTTTGTCGCCCTTGCGGAAACCGGCAATGAGGATCCGCTCGCGATGCTGGGGCACGAAGTGTGCGCCGTCAATGATGCGGGGGTAGATGTCGTATCCGAGATCGTCAAGCGAACGCTTGATTACGTCGAAGGTGCGACCCTTATCATGCGACATGAGGTTCTTGACGTTTTCAAGTAGAAAGGCACGTGGCTGCTTTTCTTCAATGATTCTGCAGATGTCGAAGAACAGCGTTCCTTGGGTTTCACACGAAAATCCATGTGCTCGGCCGAGAGCATTTTTCTTTGATACGCCTGCAATAGAGAATGGCTGGCAGGGAAAGCCGGCGAGAAGAAGATCGTGGTCGGGGAGACTGTTTGCTTTTACCTTAGTGATGTCACCATGAATTATGTGGCCGTCTGGGAAATTGGCTGCATAGGTCTTCTGTGCGTAGCTGTCCCACTCGCTGGTAAATATGCATTGTCCCCCGATTTCCTCAAAGGCCTTACGTATACCGCCGATCCCAGCGAAAAGATCGATGAAGCGGAATGCAGCATCACCACTGAAATCCTTTTCCAAACGTAACAATCCTTGCAAGCCGAACGCATAGTGGGCTGGGATAGATTGCTCGACTTTCCAGCGGCGAACGCTGCGCGCATTTACTCCAAGGTGACGAGCAATATGGGTCTGCGAGTGATGCTGGAGGGCTTCATCAAGGTAACGCACCGCAAGGTCGCGATCCGGGCCGGTATGAAAAACGGTAGCCATGGCAACCTCTTCTCTGGGAAATAAAGCGGACATTACGCCTGATTTATCCCCAGCACAAGAACTATCTTGGAGAAAGCTATTTTAGGGAGGTAACAGGTGGGCAGTTTGCGGCGCGACTAGCCGGACTCTTCGGCGCCGTGCCGCAGCGACTGACTATTACGGCAACGCGCTTGTAATCCGATTCTCAGCAGTCAGGAACCCTTCTTCCAGCCACCTTTGATGTGCTTCGGCCGTGCAAAGCCCGGCCAAAGCTGGTTCTTGTCATCCAGGAACAGCAGTTCCATTTCACGCAGCCGATTCAGGTCGCGAACCCGGGTCTTGTCGTTGAGCTTGAGGTAGAGGCTTTGGTACCAGGGGCTGTGCCGCATATCTTCGAGATCGGTGGGGCCTTTGTCGAGCAGCTGCGAAAGAATGGTGTACTGGCGCGCGTTGATTTCCTTGCGGTCGAACGCCCGCCGGATGTGGCTCTCGTAGAGCAGCACCCCGACGATGCGGTTGCCGCGCTCGTGCAGCCGGTGGATGACGACGCGCATTCCTTCCAGGTGGAAGCGGACGAAGGGCTGGCTGGGCGCGGCCGCGTGTTTCTCGGCGTTTTTCCGGCAGGTGTTGAACAGCGTGAAGTATTCGTCGATGTGGTCGAGGTAGTGGCGCGCCATCGCGAACGGCGCGTAGCGGTAGCCCGCCGCCTGCAGCAGCGTGGCTTCGATCACGCGGCCGACGCGGCCGTTGCCGTCCCGGAAGGGATGGATCGTTTCGTAATAAAAATGGACCAGCGGGGCGCGGATCAGCGCGGGCACCTCGTGCTCGAGCAGGCAGTCGTGCCATTCGATCAGCTTGCCCATGAGCAGCTGCACGTCGCCGCCGTACTGGGGCGGCTTGGTGCGGCCGCCGTGGGCCTCGTCGCCGACGTAGGTGGTTTTCCCCTTGGGGTTGTCGCGGAACACGCCGGGGACCATGTCCGGATCGGGAAGGTCGCGCGTGATGTGGGCGTGGATGCTGCGGATGAAGTCGAGGTCCAGGCGCCAACCGGGCGTGCGCGCGGCTTGCTGCGCGTGATCGTAGGCCGCCTTGATGTTCACGGCGCGGCGCTGCTCGGTTTCCTTGACCTCGGCCGGATCGAGCTGGAGCACCCGCGCGGTTTCCGCTTCGCTCAGCGTGCCGCCTTCGATAGTATTGGTGCCGAACACGCTGCTGACCACGACCTCTTTTTCGAGCTGACTGGCCACCTGGTTGAGCGGCGTCTTGATGAAGAGCTCGTGTGCGTCTTCCACCCGCTGCAGGGGCACGACGAGTTCCTCGAGGTCGACGCCGACCTGGAAGGTGAAAGGGCCGAACCGGTCGGTTTCGACCCTGAGTTGGCAGTCTGGCAGGGGTTTCATTGACTAATAATGTCTTGAAAAATGTCCTCAGAAACTGAGATTATTAACAATTAGTTATGTTGCTTTTTGCTTGGATTGCGTGACAAATAATGTCCATCCATTCATGACATTCTAGGCGAATTTCCAGGACTGGCAAGTTCTGTTGCGAGAAATCTGGGGGGTTTTTCCATTCGCTATTCGCAAATAGCGAATATGAGCCATGAAAAATTGACAACATACTGACTTATTGTTATTTTCGCTTTTCGCGAAACACGAAAACATAGCTTATCCACGCCATGCGACGCCCGATCAATCGTCAGCCCGTGCTCAAGCCCCAGGACTTCTATCTGCTCCTGGCGCTGGCAGCCGTGCGTGGGGAAAGCCTGACTTATCCCGATCTGGCGGCCCTGACCGGCCTGTCGATGTCGGAGGTGCATGGCGCGCTCAAGCGGGTCGAGCAGGCGCGGTTGCTGGCTTTCGTGGATAGGCAGCCGCGCATCGTCACGC
>JADZFV010000503.1 GCA_020854255.1 Candidatus Melainabacteria bacterium
ACGGACGTAAAAACTCAATTCGCGCGTCCTTCGAAAAAGTCGCAAACACCGCCACAAATCAAAGTTTTCGGCCACGCTTTTTTACTCGCGAAAAGTCTTTTCCATAGAGATTGATTACCCCGGATCGAACAATCGTACGGAATTTACATTTGATTGTTCAGGGCGTAGGTCAAAGATTGTGGAGATAACAAATGGCTCTCTCGCGAGTACTAAGCAGTTTGTAGGAGGCGCCGAAGAGAGAGACAGTTCTGGAACTCTAGTCAGTCAGTTTTTTGCGCTCGGACAACGAACCAGCGGCTCAAACTATTTCTATAGAAAGTCAGGTGGAATCGATAATGTTGTCGGTGTGAGTGACAATAGTGGGAATGAAATCACGACTATGAATTACGGACCCTACGGAAATAGAACGCAAACCACTGGAACTTTTATTCCAGATTTTGGTTATGCTTTCTACTACCTGCACCAGCGAAGTGGTCTAAACTTGACGCGCTATCGCGCCTACAATCCACATTTAGGTCGTTGGCTATCCTACGATCCAGCAGACGGCAGTGCTGCCAACTTGTATGCATACGCAAATAATAATCCAGTGTGCTTTGCAGATTCATCTGGTTTGTTTGCGCATAGGGTCGTCAGTGGAAACAATGTAACAATCACGATACCGATAAACTTCACCGGACCAGGATATTCGAAGGACCTTGGCGAAAGTTGGAAGTCCGAGATTGAAGCAAAATGGACGGGGAACTTTGGAAAATGGAACGTCAAGACAACCGTTGTTTTGGGAGTTAAGGGTGTGTATACGAATAACATCAATGTGCCGTGCGGCCAGGGAAAATCCGGAGTAATTCAACAATATGGTGGAGCCTGGTTAATGCAAACGGGAAAAGGTACTTGGTATGCAGGTTCCAACATTGTTCATGAAGCCGGACATCTGCTCGGATTGCCCGATATGTACAAGGGAGGCGGGCCAGCTGGGTCTCAGCCCTGGACTGACAAATGGGGGCAAGACGCTTACAGCATAATGGGTACAGGTACTCAGGTAACACCTCTTCTCATCGACTTAATTGTAAATCCTCGTTCGTTTGATCCTAGCTGGTTCTGATTCACCGCATTCAATTAGGTGTTACATTGAATTAGGCTCCACGTGCTCCACTACTAAGAGGAATAAGGGTGAAAAAAAAAACCAAGATTCTTTTGCTAGTTGTTTCAGCAGCTTTGGTTTTGACCGCTGTTGTTTTTGGTTCAGTCTCCAATGTGCATCAAGACCTTCCTTTTCTACCTTTTTCAGAGTTTGAAAGTCTTTTACTATCTGAATCTAAAGAACATCGGAATCTTCAGTCTGTAACCGTTGAAACTGGAAATCAGGTAATTCAGATAAAGCTCAAAGGTAAGCCACCACTGAATTTGACGGTTCCAGACGACAAGCGAACGAAAATTTTTGAAATTCTGCATGAAAAAGGCACTCCGATCATTTTGCTGGGAAGAAAGTAGAAACAGCTTGCTGCTTAGATCACCTTTCAGATGCGGTACTAAGGCATATCTCGTCCGCACGCGCTTTAGCAAGGCGTTTTTTACGGAGCCTTTCTTCGAATTGCGTAATTTGAACCTTGAGTCCCCCACAATTTCGTTTTTATTATTGCCCGACAGGTCCGTGGGCAGGATAAGGCCGCAGGCGTCCGTTCCCCAAAACCCTCATTCTGACTGGCTTTTACGGCGGCCCCAAAAAATTTCGCCGGGGTGCCCAAGGTGAGTTTGTCTGCGTGGGTGCGATGCTTGTGGCATTCCCTGCAAAAAAGCATACACGAAAGTCCTTCGCCTGTCGCTCTTCGTTTTTCAAATTCAAAAATCAGAGGTGCCCATCTTTGCGAAGTGGCATTGAGCGCCGGTTTCAGTATGGCGCATTCATTCTCTTCTGCCTGCGTTGATCTTTACTTTCGAATGCGCCTTTTCGTGGGGGCAAATAAGTGGGCGAAATTTCGCCTCTCGAACAATCTAAAGAAAATATATTCATCGTTCACCGCCAATGGTGCTGCTTTTTGAATCCTGGTCAATTTCCATAAGCAGCTTGTCACATCATAGTAATGACTATCAAACAGTCAATACGCGGTAGGCATCAAACTCCTCGGTGATATTCTGTGAGTGAGACGAAACCGCTTTTCAATTTTTCGAACTGCAGAAATCTGCCTCAATTTTCAATCCAGTGTTAGCGACCTTGCGAACATCCTGAAACTCTCAGGGAAATCTCCAGAATCACCTACAAGCGATTTTTGGCCAACAGCAGGTCACTTCACCAGGCGAAGCACAAAAACATCGCTGTAGGAACGCGCCAGCTCTTCATGCCTGGCGGAAAGCCAAGCGGCAAAGCCCTAGCGTCAAGGCAACCCCTTCGGGGTGGCTCTTTCAGAGCCAGCCTTGGACGCCAGGGACCCGCTTTGCCGCAATTTAGGCATGAAGGCATGTGCGTGCTGGCGCGAGATTTTTCAATCAGGTCAAACGCCGGAAACCCTCATCCAACCACACTTTAGAAAGATGAGAATTTTTCCGAACCGCATACAAGTTGCATACACAACTTTTTTGACTACCCCACAATTAAAAGGCAGCAACAATGCCCAAACTGACGAAATTGTTCATTTCTAGCATCAAGCCCCCGGAGAAAGGGCAGGTCATTTATCGCGACTCAGCTCTACCAGGTTTGGGCTTGCGCGTGACTCCCAAAAGCATGAGCTATATAGCTGAAGGAAGAGTCAATGGTTCATTCCGCAGAGTCACTCTCGGCAAAGAATGGCAGTTGACTCCGACCGAGGCAAGGAAGAAAGCAAAGAAGGTGATCGCGACCTTGGCGGCCGGCAAAGATCCGACT
>JADZFV010000504.1 GCA_020854255.1 Candidatus Melainabacteria bacterium
GCCTACAGAGAATGGTGGGCTCACTGCTATGCAACGAAGAAGTCACTTGGCAGTTTCCCTGCTTACGGATCGTCTAAGCTGAACAGCTATTTCCATACTGGCGGCATGGCTCCTTCGGGCCAGATTCGTGCCTGCAATATCGTCACAAATATCGCGGAAACGCCGTAATCAGCTTTGATTGAATAGAGTCAACTAATTCAATGCCCTCCCATGCCTTGCATGGGGGGGTATTTTGAAAGGTCATGCTCTCTATCTACTACTCTATCGGCTACCGACAAGTTGCGACCTGGCCAGTAATAAAGAAAGCCTGCAATGCAACTTATTCCAACAACGATTCCCAATACAATGACTAACTTAGTTCTGTTCATGATCGCGCCTGTAGTAAGATGAACCAATACCTCAAGTATGCCCACAATTGAGGAGCAATCATGCCTTGAATGGTTCTTTGTTTTTTAGTCTGTGGATAATAGACCGGTCTGTTTAATACATAATCCAGGCGTTGCCTCAGCGTTTGATAATACATAACGCCCGGTTATCGGCCGCCGAAGAACCAGGAACTAAAACTAGCCCACCAGCCCCGCTTATGCTGGCTGTCCGTCAGGAGTTTGATGTGAGAATCTTTGATTCCGATGACAGACTTTAGACCCTCGTTCTCAGCCTCCAGATAACCATTCCGAAAAGTAGCGCCTTCAAGTTTGGTTTCAAGCTCACGAATGCGAGCAATAAGATCAACAGGCATGCCTGGCACCGGTTCAGAGGCATCCGTAACGGGTGCCGAGGCGCAGGTAACAGGTTCGGCACTCCCTGTGGCAACGGGTTCCAGCATAGTTGCAGCAGGCGCTATTTCCATTGCCAATTCTGAATGGGCAACAAACCATTTTTCGCCGTGCTTTGTTTCAACCTTTGAGCCGCGTAACGTGCCTTTTCGGAGACGTTTCTTTATCGCATTGATTGATGAACCTAAAGCGACAGCAGCTTGTTCCACTGGCACGCCTGGCACCGGTTCAGAGGCATCCGTAACGGGTGCCGAGGCGCAAGTAACAGGTTCGGCACTCCCTGCGGTAACGGGTTCCAAATCGAAGACAGCTTCCAATCCTTCGATTGCCAAGGGATTGTTCGTAATATCAATGGCAGGATCGCCCATAAAACTCAGCCTTTCTACTGTAAACAGGTGCATTATGCGAGCCTTTGGCCAACCTGTAAAGGCGTATATATGCGCGCAATACAACAACTGGCGCCACCACATATGGAGGCGGATCAATTGCTTGTATCACAACAGAAAGCTAAGATTAAACTGCCAAAATGGACCGCCTGGCAGACGTTTAAGCCAAAAGAACCCACAATGAAAAAGCTCCCAATGGAAATCACGCAACTTAGACTAGTTCAGTCTGAGCGTTGGCAGCCAGTGCGTGATGATTTCAATTTCTGTCGGCTCGCATTTTTTGTGGCTGGTGACAAACTGGCGCTTAGATTCAGAGACATTGAACAGAAGTACATTGTTGAAGTTGACGGACAAAAATTTGAAGCGCTTTGGGAAGTGCGTCACGATTCAAAATTAGGTTTGCCGGGTGGCTTTGACAGAGATGTCTGGTTGGGTATTCTCGAAATCGTGTCTGAAATAACAGGTGGTCGAAGACCAATCCCTGAGCGGATTGAAATCGGTTCTTTCAGTGAATTCCTCAAGCGAATACGCGGCTCAAAGGTTGAAACAAAGCACGGCGAAAAATGGTTTGTTGCCCATTCAGAATTGGCAATGGAAATAGCGCCTGCTGCAACTATGCTGGAACCCGTTACCGCAGGGAGTGCTGAACCTGTTACCTGCGCCTCGGCACCCGTTACGGATGCCTCTGAACAGGTGCCAGGCATGCCTGTTGATCTTATTGCTCGCATTCGTGAGCTTGAAGCCAAACTTGAAGGCGCTACTTTTAGGAATGGTTATCTGGAGGCTGAAAACGAAGGTCTAAAGTCCGTCATCGGAATCAAAGATTCTCACATCAAACTACTGACGGACAGCCAGCATAAGCGGGGTTGGTGGTCTCAATTTAGCGCTTGGTTCATGACCGGCCGATGAGTGTCTGGTAACCGGACGTTATGTTTCGTCCTGTCACCGATAAATTCGCTTCATTGTGTTTTTGTCCCGCTCACTGAGCTTGTCCTGCCCATCACGAAGGGCTCCCGGAAACATGATGTCGCGCATGTTTGGTGAGTGTCCGTGCATTCCAAGCGCATGCCCCACTTCGTGGAGACAGCAGCGCGTAACCAGTTCTCGGCTTCTGAAAGTTGGGGCTCCTGGACCATCTTTTACCAGAAAACACAGAGTTCCCTTTCCTGGTGACTGGTCTTGCTTAAGCAGCATTTCTGCTATGCCATCTATCCCAAGCTCGTGTCGAGATGAGACAAGTTCGCGTCGATCCGTATAGTCACAAACCAGATCAGCCGCATCTGCTGAGTTAACGAATTTGTAGGAGAAAGCATTGCCCGTGGCACTACACCATTGCTCGAAAGCGTCAGTTATCGCTGCCTGAAATACAGGATAGAAGCCAGGAAGCTGTATGTTCTGTCTAGCATGAACCTTGATCGGCATGGCAGCTTTGGGCCAGCCTTTGGCCATGGTCAGTCCCGATAAATAGTCTGGCGCCGCAGGTGAACCAGTAGGGTTATTTTCCGGGTCTTGAAGTTTACTGATGGCGGCTAATACCTGTACGTTGCCGCGCATGGCAGGATCGAGCTTGCATGCCAGATTGAGCCAATTTAATGCTTTCTTGGCGTCGCCTAATCTCTGAAAAACAGCCGCCATACTGTTACATTGACTGGCATGCAAACCGCCTACCTCAATGGATTTCTGCAATATTGCAATTGCTTTATCGCAGTGCCCAACCTCCATCTGACAATTCGCCACGCTTTGCATAATCATCCAGCTATCAGGATGCTCTTTCAGAGCGGCGTTGAACGATTCAAGAGCCTTTGGGAAGTTATTTGCTTGGACATACTCAAAACCCTGCATCTGTAAATCGGCAGCAACGCAAGGTTTTAGACCTAAACATGTCACCACTATTGTTAGGGTGAATGTTGACGTTATCTGTAACCAGTGGTTTTTAGTGTTTCTCACTTTTACTACTGCTGTGTGCGTCCTTTAATCGCCCTGGCTCGTGCTTCACGCAGACCGACTACTTCCAAATTATTTGGACCTAGCAACTTTTCTTTCATTTGCAAAGCGCGCTCAAATAGCGGGTCGGCTTGTGCATACTTTCGCTGCATGTCATAGAGCACTGCCAGGTTATACATGCTATTCGCCAATTCCAATTGATTCGAACGCAACTCCCTCTCTCTTATTTCCAAGGATCGCTGTAAAAGCGGCTCAGCTTTTATGTAGTTCTCCTGCCTTTGATAGAGTGAAGCCAAATTAGTTAAGCACACAGCAACTTCTGTATGATTCTGACCCAGCGCTTTCTCCCATATCTCCAAGGCGTGCTTAAACAGTGGCTCCGCTTCTGCATATTTTCCCAGCGTACAATGGTTAATCGCCAGATCATTTAAGTTCTCGGCAACATCTGGATGATTCGGACCAAGCACCTTCTCTCTTATCTCCAAGGCGTGCTTAAACAGTGGCTCGGCTTCTGCATATTTCCCTTTCATACAATAGACTTCCGCCTGATTATGCAGACTCGCGGCCAACTGACCTTGCGAATTTAAGGTCTCTTTCGATGCTACCGACAAAGAATACGCTGTCACGATCAAAAGTGCCGACACAACAATGAGGGCTTTAGGTTCTATCCGGAGTGAAAGTAAAATACTTGTGCCCATCAATCGTTCTACTGCCCAGCCTTCTGCCAATAGCAGCCTCCATTGATGAGGTCGTCCTGTGCTTCATATCGTTGACCGTTCTGCGTAAATGAAACAGTAACAAAAGTTTGTCCAGCACCACCAGGCTGTCTTCCCTTTCTCGTCTCTTCAAGGCACCAATACGGGACACATATTCTGTAGCCGTTCCTATTGTCGCAATGCGTCGGACAAGGAACAGATCGCGAAGAATCAGCTCGAAGTCCGGACGGATCTGCAAAATTAATGGGATCGTTTCCGACATAAGTGTAAAGGTTAATTCCGCCAGATTCCTCAATCGGGTCTCGCGACATGAATCTTCCAAGAGCAGGGCTGTAAGCTCTCGTCTGGGTGAAGAGCAGTCCGCTGCGCGGATGGGGGTAATATCCCTGGTAGCCGAAGTCGGCATCGGGACCTGTGCCTCCGATCTTAGTCTGCCTGCCAAAAGGATCGTACCTGTACTGAGAGACCACATTTCCACTCTGGTCAGTCATTTCACTGATAGAGTGCGAACCAGCAGCCGGGTTAAAAATACGCGGCGGTCCTCCACCTCTTGGGTCATAACTATATTCAGGCTCTATCAGACTCATCTGATGGTCCTTTGCTACAAACCCAGTGTCGGTCCTTACGGCATGCCGCGCAAGCCAGTTTTGGTCTCGGTGCAACGGTACGATTCCACCCGGTCCAAATCTTTCCCGCATGTATTGCTCTAAGTGAGTGTTATTCACTGCTTCAATTTCTGCCCGGCTAGGCAGCCCTGGCAGGTTGTCCGTTGGATCTGCCGCGTCTCCGGACATTTTTGCAATCCATTCAGGTGACCCCGGCTTCAGCCTGTGAGGCATCTTCAGACTGCTGGGCAACGTGCTATATTCCATTGCAGCCAGTTGCTCCGACATTCCAGGTGGAATATAGCCGTACATAATAGCCATCCTTGGGTCTGCTCCTGGCTTCCAGACTCCATGTTCAAGCGCCTCATAAGCATCCGATTGGTTTTTCATCCAGGTTTGCCGGTCAGCTTCCTTGGCCCCGATAGCTCCTTCCGCCTTCCGGATGGCGGCTGCTACTGCTGGCGAAGCTGCGGCGGCGCCATATTTGGCTACCAGGTCTGAAACTGTTTGCGGATCATTTCCGGCGACTTTAGGCACCTTGCTCATATCGCCATCTTGTGTGTCTACATTCAGAGGTGTGCTCTGGTTGCTGCGTTCAGTCACCGAGACACGACCATGAAGCAAGTCATTAGTAGCGTAGGCAGTAATGCCGAGTCCGACAACAAACACGGCAAACACTCCAATAAGCGCCATGGATTTGGATTTGCCTTCAAATAAAAATGTTTTTCGGTCAGCCTTGGACGCCCGTTTGGTCGCCATTGGCTTAAATCGGCGCCACTTTGACTTTGACATGCGAAAGTCCTCCTCGGGACCAAGAATGCTTCGATCTTACGCCCACGCATATGTCACGGATACACCACATGACAACAGTTAATATTAAACGTCACCCGTCGGTAAGCAATGACCGGAAATAGTAGTGAGTGTCACGTAATCGTTGAACTGTTTCAACTGACATCAAAAAAGACAAGACCCCAAAAGTTCGTCACCGATTTACTTTCAGGGTCTTGTCGATTCGTTTCTTGGAGTCCTTCGTTATACCACGCACTTGTCAATTGCATTCAAACTTGAATTTGGGGTGGCTGTTCAGGTTGATTTCAGCTTGCTTCTCGGCAGCTCATTAGAGGCGGTTCTGAGGCGATTGGCCGAATGAATTGAGCGGGTTTGGTAGACGCAGGCACACCATATCTAGCGTGCCTGCTCGTGGCTCCTTGGCAGCCTGTGCGGCGTTCAGTGAAACTACCGGTAGCGTGGCGTGATGAAATCAAGGGCAAATTTGGCCGCTGTGGTCTATCCAAGACACCTCTAAAAACGACTTCCAGAGCCAATCTGCGAAAACTAATACATAATATATATTCTCGGACGCATTAAAAGCGCTGGTCTTGAATACGTGTCATCCTTGAGAAAAGCTGTAAAATTTTGCTTTCTTTCGGGGGGTATGAATCAATGGCTGATGACGAAAAATATGGTGGCACAGCTACCTGCACAGTAAAAATGCAAAACGGCGAAACAAAGCAAGTTTCCTGCAATGTTTCGTTCACTTACGCGTCCAGTTCAGACGCCGAAACTGCACTAAATGCAGCGATAAATGCGCAGATTAGCCAGTCTGGCGGAACAAAGGATGGAAGCGTCAGTTTAAGTGTAAGCAAGAAGTTCTAAGTCCAAGCCTACTATCAGCACGCACTAGTTTTGATTGACAAGAATCAAAAGCGACGGAGTTCAAGCGCCATGCCCACTGAAGCGATCCAGCCAATACTGCAAGCAGGCGGAATAGTCGCAGCAATCCTCCTCATCGGGTTTTTCGCAATTTTTGCGCTGCCTACAAAACATCCAAAAATTCAAACCACTCTAGCGTGTGTTTTTGTGATATGCATCCTACTGATAGCTGGTCTTTATGCTTATGATCAGACTATCGGCAAAAGACAGACAACCGCAACGCCAGGTCCAGAGCTACCAAGGCAGGGCGAAGGCAAACCCGAGGAAAAGACCGAAAAAAAATCGGCAGCTACCGCAGGCACCATAGAGATTCCCCCAACAACGCCACCACCAATAAAAGGCATTGATGAGTCTCACTTCGAGATTCAACCAGGCATAACGGTAGTCCTTTCAACAAATATGGGAAGTTTTAACGACAGAGAGAATTACATAAAAGTATTTCAGAACAGCCGCCTAATATGTGAATGGAACAACAGGCCAAGCCTGCCGCGAGAAACGTATGCAGTCGACCATCGGATCACAAATACTGATTCAGAACGGAGTACATACAGAATCGAATCGCGTCATAAGAATAGGCGTCCAGACAGCCCGCCACGATCTGGAGAGCCCGATGTCTTTCACGATAATTCTCAGAAGTTAGCTAGCCCCAGTTCTTCAAGCCAGATTGACTACGAATTCCACGATGGAATCAATCCATTCTATCTTGGTATTAAAGAAGTCCGATAATGCCCAAACTGTTTCATCGAAAGAGCCCCCACCGGGGCTCTTTCCGTTTCTCATACGCCCTCATCCAGCAGCGGATAACTCTTGGCCGGTATAGGTCTCGATCCCGCAATGAGCAAGCTTGAATTTCTTCAAGAACTGCAGGGCACGCTCTGAAATAACTAAAGATTTTGCAACCGGGCCAGGCAATTCGCCGAAATCATCAAGACCGGCTCGGCCAGTTATTTTGAGCCACTTAAACTCTGGAAGTTTTTCATCTTTGTGCAATTCTGCCCACTCATGAAAACGCTCTTCAAAGCTTATGTTTAGGTTGTCCAGCTCAAAACCGGTGAAACTAGTTTGACTAAGTTCATTAGCCATTTCCTCAGTACATGCATACGTGTAGAAGCCGTCTAACAGGTCATCATGAGGCCAGAACTGAAACTCGAAATCAGACTGATAAATCTTCACGGGTCGCTCTTTTAGATCGCCGTGTTTACAGTTATTTCCAAGGTCTCCAGCCGCTTCAGGCGCAATTGCAAAAAATCTCATGGCTAGATTCCCTCTTCAGGCGCGAACAAATGACCATACTTTACATCCAAAGACTCTACCATGTCGAGAACATCGCTCCGCGTTGGCATGGGATGTTGCTTCCTAAATTCGCGCCAGGCGCTATGTATAAGCGAGTTGTGTAATTCATCGTTGACTCCTTTGTAAATACCTCTGAGCATTTCTGGACTGTTGATCTCAGTGGCCGCAAACAATCCTGGCTGTTCCTTGAGAATCCATTTTGGGATGCTGTGATGGACGTACAACCTATCAGCAATCGGAATCAAACCGGGATTTGCATTGAAAAATGCATCTCTATAATCGGGCACCCGCTCTAGGTTTTCGCCGACTAATGCTGTTTCGTCTAACTTCGCTAGCTCCTCTTTCGTAATCCCAAGTCGCCTGGATGCAGCCTCCGCTGATATGGCATCTTTCTCTCCGGCAAAGACATACGTGTCTTTTGGCGGCATGTTGATGCCAAATTTCTTGGCTAATTTTGCCAGCCCTTCTGAACTTTCCAACGCTTCTACCGTCTCTCCAGTTTCAGTTTCTAGTATCTGCTCTACTCGCTTTTCAATCCCAAGAGCCTTAAGCTCCGCCTCGCTCATCGCCTCCAGACCCAGTTGGTCAATTGTCTCAGGATTGATCGGCTCTTTTCCACCCTCAAAGAAAAACATCGGCAAAAGCATTCCGGCTTTCTTCGCCCGCTCGTCAACAGAGAGCGGCTTGTCTATTTCTTCCATAGCGCCGGTAGCCACCGCGCTTACGTCCTTATTCAATTGCTCGGGACTTTGCGCAAAATGCCCTGGTCCTTCCGACACCCATCGCCCAATCTTCTGAAAGTCGCTGTTTATCGCATTCGGCTGCGCCAGATGATTTTCGACTTGCCTGACTGCAGCTGCAGCGTTTTCTAAAACGGCTTCGGCATATTGCCCTAAAACTTCTTGCTGCACAGCTTCGGACACTTCCGGCACATTTGTAATCTGCACATTTGCTTTCACATGTGAATCAAACGGCGGTTTCTGTATCGGCGGCGATAACACAGGAAGCGGCTCTAGGGCTTGTTTTGCCGGATGCTCATGTACTTTTGTTCCGCCGGCGCCGGCGCTGCCGGCATCGTTCGTTTTTTCTTGCGCTGAATCATAGAAACCGAATCTGTTAGCCTGTATCTGCGCCACTCGGGCATTGTATTGAGCCACCGTCTCGCCGTCGTTCATGGCGATCATGTCCGGCTCAGATAACGTCTTGTCGTTCTGGTGCGCTAGCTCAAACGCTTTTCCGTGTACTTCCTGATTCGGCTGCCCGGCAATAACGCCGCCCTCTTTGACGGCTTCAGCTGTCTTTGTGATGCTCTTTTGCTCTGCCTGGTCGGCTTGCTTTTGAACTTCCGTCACGTCCAGGGGCCTCGGCTGTTTACTTTCCTCTAGTTTACTTTACGCTTGTCCTTTGCCTTTGAACCAAGCACCCCTTCGATCACAGCATTTTCTATCCGCTGCGCCTCTTTCTCTCTCACGACCCGCCTTCTTTCCACTTCTTTCTCACTGAGAATATTTCCGGTTTGCATCACAGTGATAATGTCGTCGGCATATGTTGTGGCAAGACTGGCATGATATCTGGTTCCGACTGCGTTAGTTAGAATCAGCAATAATGTCTCTGCCATCGCTTGTTGCGCGCCGCTCAAATGTGCCTCCATGTCTGAAAGCTGCTTCGTTAAGACGGCTCCGCTGTTGTTGCTTCCTTGCCCATCCATGCTGCTTAGAATTTGCTCTCTGACAAACTCTGACAGGGTTGAGCCTTTGGCTTTCGCCTTCTCCTGCAATTGCTCGATCTTCTCCACCGGCAGCCTTACTGTTACAGTTCCTGTTTTCATGGCTTCTACCATCGCCCCCATGGATCACGCTTGAACGGGTCGTCTCTGTCTCGTTCTTGCTCTTTGCGCTTTTTCTCTTCCTGCTCTTTTTCCTTCGCCTTCTTGGTCTCTTCTATTGCTTTGTCAATTTTGTCTTTCTGCTCTAATTCCTTGTTTCTGTCTCGCTTTTTCTCAGGACCAAGCCCTGTGATTTTGTCAAACTCGTCCCAGTTCCGCGATTTCTCTTCAATGTCTCCCTTCGCTTTCTCGAGTTCTTGCCGTTGCTCTTTCAAGTAATCGCGATTTCTGTCATCCAATGGAATCGATCGCACGAGCTCCGACGCGATCGACGCTTCTACCATGAATAAACCGATGACCGGATTCCGCATCAGGTCTTGCTGTAACGGGTCTATTGCACGCTGCCCGGCTGCATAGTTTTTCTCGCCTTACGGCTCTACCGTTGCAAGGTAGGGCGCGTTGCCTTTAAATTGGCTGCTGGCGGGCTGTTTACGGTTTTACTGCTCTGACTGTACCATGGGCTTAAACGTAGGGCAAGTTTGTTGCACAATAGCTGCAAACGCCCACTGGCTTTGAGATTTGGTAGTTGCCTCCCGTAGTCCAAAGGCACGTGTACAGCGGCATGTAGCTTATCGCTTCTTTTCCTGTTTGTCTGCGCTGCCAATCTTAGAAAGGAGCGCCTCGTTCTGGGTCTTTAGGGTTTCTGCCCTGCCTTTGTATTCAGCTGCTTCTTTCATAGCCACGTCTCTATCCGACTGCTGAGCTTTGAGCTGGTCCCTCAGTTCTTCGGCTCGTGCATGCTCTGTTGCTACTTCCGTTTCTAGCTTGGCTATTTCTGCTTTCTGTCCAGCTGTTATCTTCTGCAAGCCTTCTAGAACTTCAGCGTCTGCTTCCCGGTCCGCTTCAAGTTTTGCTATTGCCTCAAGCGCACCTTGGAATTGCTTGAGAGCGGCGCTTACTTCTTCTGCCGCTTTCTCTCGCATGACCATCGTTTCTCTGGCCGCTTCTTCCGCCGCCACTCTCCAGGCTGTAGCAAAAGCAGACTTTACTTGGTCCGGCGGCTCTGTTTGCACAGATGGTGTTTTTACAGGCTTGGCGTGTTTCCAGGCATCCAGATACTTGTAAATCGTTGTCAGACTACCTCGCCCCAGAGCCGCCAGCATTGCCAGGGCCGTTACTTCTTTGCCTTCCGCTTCCAGCCTGTTTGCAGTCTCAAATACTTCATCACGTTCAATCCCGACGTTTCTAGCCATTTCTCGCACCTCTGCCGCACCGACTCGTTCAGTATATCATGTAATATTGTAATAATATTACGTAATTACGCATATTATTATTACCTCTTCAAACACAAAAAGAACAAACTGACAACCGCCCAGAAGCCCCGCAAAGCGGCTAAAGCCACTTCGGCGAATCCAACCGCACCCAAGCCGCCAAAAAATCGCTGCAAATCGCCGCAGAACCACCGCAAATTTCGCCGCCGCCCCGCCCGCAACCCGGCTGTTTTTGTTCGGCTCGGGCTTGCCGCTAGATTGCGAGCTTGAAGCCCCTAAGAAGAATTTCCGAGGAATACCGGAGCGAATGAACGAAGTGAATGAGTGAGGATATGCCGCAGGTACCTAATGGTTTTGGCCTGCACGCAAAGCGTGCGTCTGAGGTTGACCCCGTAGCTAGACTTTGAAGGGAGCAAAGGCGGTACCAGCTCGGCTGGCTTGCCGCTGAGTTGGTCGCCGTCGCCCCGCAGAAGGATAAGCGTAGGGTCTCAACCTCCTCAAAAAAGAGTCGCGCCAAAGGCGCGTACCTCTACTCAGGAAAGGCGTCTTGCCAAGTGATCGACCGCTCTCTTTATTCTCTTTCTAATTCTCTTAGATCTCTTAGGCGCTTGACAACAACCCGAAAACCCTTGGGAGACAAGCGTCTTAAAGGAAGTTAAGGCCGTGGATTCACGGGATTTCGGCCGTCGTTTCACGGGGGTGCGGCCGTCGTTTCACGGGATTTCGGCCGTGGATTCACGGATCAGCGGCCGTGCTTTCACGGACTTGGCAAGCAACATGGGGCTGTCGTCGTGGATTCACGGGATCATTCGGTTGTTAGAACAGGTTTTTTCTTCAGGCTTGCAGCGAGCGAAATAGCATCATCGTCTGTAAGTCCATATAGCTCTAACAAACAGGAGTTAGGCTTTTCGCCAAGAAAGGCAATTCGAATGGCTTGTCTGGTTAGAACAGATTCCCGCTCATCACCTAAATCAGCTGCTGGTTCTTGGTTCGCGGATGCCTGAGTCGGAAAAAGTGAAAGCTGCCGATTTGAATTTTTCCCGTGAATCCACGACTGATATTGTCCCTTTGCATCCAGTCTATTGCGAAGCTCATCAATGAACTTATCGCCGGCCAGAAAATTGAAGAATTCTCCGTCCCAGTCAGACGATGTATCGATGTAGCCAGAATCTTTCAGCTCTTGCAGAGCTTGTTTTAGTCTTTGCTTTGCGCGAGCTAGTTTGTCCCAACCAGAAGCCGCCAGATAGTCTCTCAAATCCTCCCTGTGTGCACGGCAAGCGTCTCGGCCGTGCTGCAATGCTAGCCAAAAGCGATAGGACAAGAATGGGTAAAGCTGCTTTGTTATGTCGCCTTTTAGTGTACGAACAAAACGAACGTCAATTAACGAGATATAGCCAGTTTCCAGATTTTTTCTTACATGTTCACCAAGGCTTATCCAATTTGTTTCCTGTGTCGTTCCGTCAGGTTTAGACTCGCCCTTGAAGCCCCAATCAGAGATGAGGTGAAAGACTTTTCCGAGTTTAATATAGCCACCATCTGCGGGGCAATTATAAGAACGCTTGCTAATGCAGCCAGTGGTTGCAAGCCTTTCTATCGCTTGCTTCAGCATTGCGATGTCTCTGCCACCGTCTGAACGCTTGCCTATTCGCTTGAGGAATTCGCTGAAAGAACCGATTTCAATCCGCTCAGGGATTGGTCTTCGACCACCTGTTATTTCAGACACAATTTCGAGAATACCCAACCAGACATCTCTGTCAAAGCCACCAGGCAAACCTAATTTTGAGTCGTGGCGCACTTCCCAAAGAGCTTCAAATTTTTGTCCGTCAACTTCAACGATGTACTTCTGTTCGATGTCTCTGAATCTACAGGACCGCTCCTGGACGCTCAGATATTGGGCGTGGTGTCGAATGAAGGCCGCGGACTATTTCGCGGCTGTTACTGGTCGCACAAGACCCGTCATGCCGTCTTGGATATTGATGCCGAAAGCAAATATCACAATGCGGCCGAGCTGCAAAAACTGCAGGCGTTTTTAGCTGCAGTCGGACTATACGTAATTACGTATCAATCCAGCGACTCAGGCGGCTGGCACCTGTATTTGGCGTTTGAAGAATGGGCCGAAAGTGACGAAGTCAATCAACTTCTTAAGACCTGGTTGAAGGTTTTGGGATATGAAATCGTCTCCGGACAGCTCGAGATATTCCCAAGCGGAAACGCCCTGCGGCTACCGCTTCAGAAAGGCTTTGCCTGGCTTGCTCCGGACGGAAGTATAGAAGTTAGAAGAGAAGAAATTAGAGAAGACGAGGCGCTAGCCTCATTCCTTCAAGATTTTGAAGGAAACGCCAGAAACTGGCAGAATGCCAAAACATTGATAGAAAGCCAAATTCAGTCCGCCGGCAGCCGTGCCGGCGCCGGCGTCCAGGAGCATGAAAAAGTAATAGCCCTTGCGGGTTTTGACGATCTGTTCAGAAAAGGAAAGATCCAAGAGAAATGGGACAAAGGGCGTGATTACTGGCTTCATGGACTAACTGCAAAGAACCAAAGACATGATGCCATTCAAGACGTCGGTCACTATCTCTGGTATGGCGACCCTTCAGAGAATGTCCCTGCCTACCCTGGACGAAGGCATAACGAGACAAGAGCGCGGCTCATTGAGGCATGGCTCAGAAAGAAACACAACGGACTATGCAATCACATCAACAGAGGTCACTGGGCCTTAATTGAGGCTGACATATGGCGGGCTGTGTTCTGGAGAAGACAACAAGGCTACCAGGCATATTCACCCTACCCCCTAACAGATCGCCTCTTGAAACGGCTGCTGGAGGTCTATACGAAGACCGGCAAGCTGTTTGAAATAGACCGGATGGCCGAGGCCAATAACAAGCGGCAAGAGGATGCGCGGTGCCGCATAGCCCTAGCTGTTGCAGCAATTGAGAAAGACGGCGTGGTCTTAACTAAGTCCGAGGTTGCCAGGAGGGCTGGAGCCTGCTGGAAAACGGTGGCGCGGAATTCTGACCTCTTTGCTTGCTCTGGGGGCGTTAATAGCCGGGGGGTGTGGGGGGTTTCTTCGCCTTCGTCCGGTTGCAATGAGCCCATCGCCGTTTTGACCAGGATCCTTACCGCGCAGGAAATTGGTTTTGAAGAAAAAGAGAAATCAGAAAATCCGCCTTGTTCGAATTCGGACTCAGGGAAATTGGAAACTGCGTCATTAGTGTCGGGTCTGAGTAGCAATGGAACGGAAACATACGCGAAGGAAATCGCAGCTAGGGTAGCCCCCCTTCAATTCTGCCCGGCGAATAGCCAACCAGAGAGCACCCAGCATCAAGACCGAGCCCTGCGGGTTGCTGCGCAAGTCTTGACGCCGGGGCCCTTGCTCTCCGGTATTCCGTCAGAGTGGCAGGTGTGTGCGGGGGGAATTTCTTTTATTTTCCAGACCGGTGCCGCCAGCTCGATGTGCTATTCTAGTGCCATCGCAGGTGGTATCAAAGAGCAAGCGGGCGCAGCTTCTGAAGTGGGCGCCCTGGTTCCCTTTGGGGCAAAAAGCAAAAACGAAAAGATAATCCCCGACGCTACCAATTATAGATTCTTGACAACAGACAAACCAGGCTATTCATCGGGCTTCGCAGATGAATTTTCGCTGATCTCAAAGATCGGAGAATTCAGCGAGTGGCGGCAACCCATTATAGCCAGCACTCTTGAGTCTTCGATGTCCAGTGCGGCTTACTCCGGCTTATGTGATGTACTCAGTAGCTCTGTGACTGTTTCAAAGGGTTTAGCAGGCTCTCAGAAGCCGAGCGGCAGCACAAATTCTCGACGTGTCCGCAATGTAAAGAGTATCTCTGTGAGGCTTTTAGGGAAACGACCGGCACAGTGGCTCAGAGGACCACCAATATACTCACCTCATGAATAGTGCTTTTCTGTAAATCAGTCATCTGTAGGGCATGCTTGAGCTTAAAAGTGTATACGCCTAAAACCCAATTCCTGTAAGCATTTGCAGATTTTTGTATACACCATGGACTACGTTTAAGCCCTACCGACCGATAGATCCGAAAAGCTTGTATATAGCCGCCAGTTGCCGTTTTCAGGCAACGATCTCTCCCTTGCAACGTGAGAGCCGTAAGGCAAGAGTAGAGACAAAGCTGTCCCGTGCTGACTTTAAGAGGGTGGACGACCTGGCAAAAGAAGACGGAGTAACGAAGTCAGAAATAGTGAGAGAGGCTGTGCTGTGGTATCTGGCGCACCGGGACGAAATAAAGAACGAACCGAGAGACACGATGATCGCCACATCAATAGAGGCGATGACTAACCGGGTGTGCGCCATGCTGGCGAGGCAAGGGCGGTTAGTGGCGACGTTGTTTGAGCTGACCTATACGAGCATGAGCCAGACCAAAGAAGGCAAAGAAGCTTTCGATACAGCACTGACCTCGGCAAAACAAAAGATGGCCAAGGCAGTAGAGAAGGACGAGCGGGACTTAGTAGAGGCAATGAAGAGGGTGGTGAAAGCAAAATGAGCGGCGAAGAAAAAAAGAAACGAGCAAGGCGGCCACTGAGACCGAAGAAGGACATAGTGGAAACGCCTGGAACGGCAAGGGGTTACAGACTGTGGTGCAAAGAGCACGCGCCGAAGTCGGCAACGCAAATGCCAATCGATCCAAGAATGCCGATAAAGCCGGGTGAGGCAGAATGCGAGTACCCAGGCTGCACGAACAGGGCCTATTGGGAGTATTGACTTGATAGTAATACACAAGTTTTTCAAAGGGCGCAGGAGCAAAAGCCACGGCGGCAAAGTAGTAGCCATCGGCAAAGCCCTGGCGCACGTCAAATACATCCAGCACCGCCCAGGACCGGACAGAGAGCCGGGCGGGCGTGAGATGTTCAATGACAGGGAAGACGGCCTGGACGCAAGGGAAATGCGCAAAGCGATCAAGGAATTGGGTGACAGCCGGGTAGTGGTGCACAAATTGATGTTGGCACCGGAGATAAACCCGCAGGACAAGAAAGCTTTTACGAGAGAAGTAATGGCAAACCTAAGCCAGGAGATGGGGCGGGATTTGCAGTGGTTTGCAGTCGAGCACAACAACACCAATCACCATCACATACACGTTGTCGTATTGGGCAGAGATCGCAATGGGACAGAAGTTGAGATAGGGATGAAGGAAATAGAGAAAGTGATTGAGCAAGGAGACAGATACCTTGAAAGGTGGCACCCGAAGGAGTTGGAGCGGTCGAGAAAGGAACGGGCCGAGCGAGAAAAAGAACGAAGAGAAGAGAGGACAAAGGAGCGGGAATTAGCCAAGGCAGAGCGAATCAGAGACGGGCTGGAGCTGCCCTGGATGCATCAGAAGATCGTAAGAGAGCAGCTGGAGCCCTTCAAAGAATGGAAGGAAAAGCAGGACCAGAAAGAGCTTGAGCTGGCCAAACCGAAGGACGAAAAAGAGCGGCCATATTACCAGGACACGATAGAGGCAGCAGGTAAAGAATGGTCGAGAGCCAATAATCTCAAGGAACTCAGGGACTTAAACGAGCACCTTTGGGACAACGTAGACGAGCGAATAAACAGGGAAGACTACCGCAGGCTCAGGGGTTGGATAAAGGACAAAGAAGAAGGGCGAGAACCAGAGCCGCCGAAGGCGGAGCCAAAAGAACAGAAGCCGCGGCATGAAATTGACTTTCAAGGAACGAAGTACAGCAAGAAAGACAGTTACGAAAAGCTCACCGGCCTCTCTAAAGAGCTTAGAGAAAGCAGTGAGCGGCTGCCATTCGATGACTATCAAAAGCTCAGAGGTTGGATAGAATACAAAGACCGAGAGCGCTGGAGCGGCGCCTTAGAGAAACAAATAGCAGCAACGCACAAGAAATTTGAGCGCAGCAAAACAGCAGCTGATCTGAAAGCAGCCGAAGGCGGCAGAGTTATAGACCCGCTGCAAGAGCACATGATGCGGAATCCTATTATTGGATTGTTCATGACAGAGGCTGCGATCGCGTCGGAAATTGTTCGATCGATACCCTTGGATGACAGAAACAGAGACTATGCAAAAGAGCAGCGCCAAGGCCTAGAAGAAGCTAAGCGAGGGCTGGACGAAAAAGAGAAGGACAGAAAAGGCGACAAGATTAGGATGCCGTGGGAATTAAAGGCAGCTGAAGAACGAGATGCAGAGAGCCGCGAGAAGGTAGAGAAAGCAATAGAAGAGAACAAGCGCAAGAAAGAAGAAGAGAGGAAAAAAGAGAAAGAGCGGCAAGAAGAGAGAGACAGAGACGACCCATTTAAGCGCGATCCATGGGGGCGGTGGTAAGGCATGAAAACAGGGACAGTGACAATAAGGCTGCCGAAAGAGAAGATCGAGCAGTTCAAACAGATGGCAAAAGTTAAGGGCATGACGCTTGCTGAATTTGTCAGAGAGCAAGCAGTGGCGCAGGTTGAAAGCAAAGGCGATGGCAGCAGCGAAGTGCTGAAACGCATTGAAGAGCTGGAGACAAATCTTTCGGATGCGCAGAAAGCGGCCGCGGATCTGCTGGTGGTCGTTTTGAGAAATGCAGTAGGAGCCCGATACCATGCCACTCTAGCGACGACGTATGCAGACGACATCATCACAGTGATGCAGACCGGCAACGTTTTGAGCCAGGGCGAAGTAGAACAGAGGCAAGTGTTGAGAGAGACAGAAGCGCAGAGAATAGAGACAGAGACAGTTGCCCTGGTGCTCGGTGTAAAGGATAAAGGCGGGCGTAAAGTAAACTAGAGAAACGTAAACACCTGAGGCCCTGGACATGGCAGAAATTCAGAAACCAGCCGACCAGGTGGAGCAAAAGCCTGATGCGGCCGTAAAGAAGCTGGACAACTTGGGCAAGGATCGCGCTGTGACTGGCGACCAGGTGTCAGAAGCTGACGCGCAGAGAACCAGCAAATTCAGCACCTTTGGTGACATGAAAGCCTATGCTGACAGCAGTCCGCTGCTAATTGATATGGGCGATGGAACAGAGGTTTCATCAAAGGGCGCGCGTGTGGCTTGGGAGCCTCAAGACCTCTTATCACCACATCGCGAAAATCCCGAGCGTTATGTGGATCAATCAGCCTTTAGAGCAGCCAATCAGTATTTTGGCAGCTTTGCAAAATACAACATTGACCACCCTGGAATGGCTGATAAGCTCGTTTCAGCATTAATAAGAAACGAATCTGTTTTTTACAACACCTTGAAAGACGCTACTGTTGACACCGCCTTGAAGGCTACAGGAGCCATTCCTGGTGATCCGACTGTTGGTCCGGCTCAAATGAAAGTGCACAATATCATGCGCTTGGTTGGCAAACATCCTGAAGTCTTCGGCGACTCCAAAGCCTATCCAGGTCTTGCGGAAACGCCATATGCAGCAACTTTACTCGTGGCCGCGTTTCTGAATGAGAAGATGGAGAAGTTTGATAGTTGGTCAAAACAAGCTCCAGATAGAAACGCGCTCAACCTTGATAACAGGCTACTCTTCGACTACGCTTTTCCATTTTGGAAATCAGGAATGCGAACCAAAGCACTGATTATGTCTTACAATCCCGGTGACGGAAAACGGCATCTCGATCATGTGTTAGGACAGTTGGAGCAAATCGAAAAACAACGTTAGCCCCAAAGCCCGCGCATGCGAATTTGATTGATAACGTAGCCAACCGGAATGCCCATGAGACCGGAAGGAACTCCGAACCATATGAAGCTTTGAATGGCTCCAAGGGCAATTTCTGCATGCTCAGAACTTCCCCACATATCCCAAATGCAAATGCCTGCGGCAGCGAAACCGATAACAAGGCAAGGCAGAATGAATGACAGAATCAGCCATCTATGCCTGCTGGATGTCTTCGGTTCGTTCATATTGAAAGTATAAGCTTGATTCGAAAAAACTGAAGGTCGGTTATCATCACACATTCAGGCTAAAGCCAAGCGAGAGCGGTGGTGTTGCTGAACGACCGGAGGGAGTGATGAGCATGCAAGAATTCCGTAGAATGGCTGCTGCAATGGACCAGCGGGCCCGGCAACTTATGAATGAAGGTGTCAGAGGCAGCCAATTAATACATCGCATGGTCGGTCACATGCCCGATCTACAGCGAATCTGGACCGGCACTACCGACCAGCAACTGGCTACTCTGTGCCAGGACTACCCTGGATTTTACGAATACGCTCGCCTTATGGAAGAGGGTGCTGAAGCAGCGCGTGCAAACCCACGGGAGAAATTTCAGAATCTACCGGAGCTGAACGATTCGCTTAAGCCTTTGTTTGAGGCGCTGCTAACGAACGCTGCTACTCTGGAGCGCGGCTATCAATCCCTAATCGATGACAGGAACCGTCCAGGTCTGCGCCGTCTCACCGATGAACTTCATGAGTGTCATAAAATTTGGCTTGCTGACAAAGAGCACTTCATTTTGGAATTGAAGGCAGCAGATGTGCCGTCAATCGTGTTACAGCTGATCGATCCTTCCCTGGCTGAGATTGCTGACCGCATCGCCCAGCTCAAAAACAGGGCGGGGGGAAGAAAAGTAGTGAACTAGATAAGAGGGCTTGAGATCATAAAGTGGCTGAAATCGAGGCTTTTGGGTACCCCAAATTAGGGTTCTGAGATATGCCAAGCGGACATGGTATAACAGGGGACTCCAAGAAACGAATCGACGGAGCCCTGAAAGCATATCGGTGACGAGCTTTCGGGGCTCTGTCACTGTATATGGTGGCAGGTTGTCAGTTGAAGCATAACAGACGGTATCGGTCACTCGCTGCTTTTGTGTGGCCGGTTCGTGGGCTCAAAAATGTGGCCGGACATGCCCGCGCTAGCTTTTTATCACACCTCTTGGAATCACGCAAAAGTATGATCGCGCTAACCGCGTGACCCAGTGAATGACCTTCCACTTTCCTTTAGGTTGGCTTGCA
>JADZFV010000505.1 GCA_020854255.1 Candidatus Melainabacteria bacterium
ATCCGACCCGGAAGTCCAGCATTGCATCCATGCCCAAACTAGCGCGTTTTTTCTCGCCGATTGTCACTCTTACTTTCGGTCTGGGGCGTTTGCGCCACCAGTCCGGTAGCTTGACCAGAAGCCCGCTATCTTCAAGCAGTGGCACCTCCTTGAGAAAACGATAGGCCTCTTTTGGTGTCCAGAGGATGGGATGAAAAAGGTCTTTTGATTCAAGCAGCTCGCTAACCAGGCTGCTTTTCTCGGAAGCCCGGTGTACCGGAGACAAAAGTCCGATCAGCGTTTTCTTATCGCCATCCAGGGCGTGCTCCTGAAGCGCCCGGCTTAGCGGCTGGTACTGCACGCGCCCGCCGGCCGACATTTGCGGTGCATAAGTGGCAAGAAAAGCAAAGGGATGCTCCTGATCTCGCTTGTTTTCAGCTAAATGAAAACAGACGCGCCCGACTTGATGCCACAGAGGCGCATGCTCCTTTAGCCATTGGCTCAGCGTGCCCTTCCGTTTTAGAACCTCATGTGCGACCCAGGCGTCCAGTTCGCGCCAAATGTTTTCCAGAACTTCGGCATTTAAGTACTCCGCACCAGGCATAGGCGGCGTGTTGGATAAAATCGCCGCCAGCTGGTCCTCGGAGGGCGGCTCTATTTCGCTCGGCGCGAATTCGCCGCTTGCAAATTCCGGGGTTCTGCACAATTCGGTCAGATAAAGGCTGGCGAAATCTCTAAAGAAAGTCGCCGAAGCAGTCATGTATCCGCTTGGCTTTGCGGCAGCCAAAGCGAAAAGTCCGCTCGATTGACCGGATGAAAATGCGCTGGCAACGCTTTTCATCCAGGGCTCCCAGGTCTCCATGTTGGCGGATGCCGGCTTGTCGAGTACTATTTTTCCTGCCGGCGTGACTGCAAGCTCAAGTGTCATTGGTACTCAGCATTGCGCTGCCTCCGACACTGACCGGCGAAAGCGCGTGAAATTGGCCTGTCTTTGCATATAATCTTGGCACAGCCTGCTGATTTTGTTTTGTCACAATCAGCTTGCAAAGGAATTTCGCTGAGATTCTATAAACTAAAACCATTAAAATCATGAAAGCTAATTTACGAGTATGTTTCAATTGAGAACGTAAGGTAACTGATCAATGATTCTCGTTACGGGTGGCGCTGGATATATTGGCAGCCAGTTTGTCAGGCACTATACGCGGTGCCGTCCCACAGAAAAGGTGGTGGTGATCGACAGCCTGGTCGAAGGGCATGTTGAGGCGCTGGAAGGATTATCGAACGTACATTTGGAGCAAATGGATATTGGCGATTACGAAGGCGTCCGGAATTTACTGACGAAACATTCGATCGATGCAGTCGTGCACTTTGCCGCTTTTTGTTATGTTGGTGAGTCTCAAGAAAACCCCGGCAAGTACTATCAAAACAATGTTTCCGGATCGATAAATCTCTTTCGAGCCATGGAAGATTGCCTTGTTCGCAAGCTTGTTTTCTCTTCCAGCTGCGCGACTTACGGCTTGCCGTTGTCAGTCCCGATAAATGAAAAGCATCCTCAAAATCCGATCAGCATCTACGGGCAAACGAAGCTTCTGGTGGAGAAAATTCTCTCCGGTTTCAGCGATGCATGTGACTGGTCGTTCACTGCTTTGCGCTATTTCAATGCCGCCGGTGCCGATCGCAGCGGTATGATCGGCGAAAGCCACGACCCTGAAACTCACATTATCCCACTGGCTTTGAAAGTTGCCCTCGGCACGAAAGATGTTTTGCAGGTGTATGGCGAAGACTACGATACTCCCGATGGTACTTGCGTTCGCGATTACATTCACGTAGAAGATCTGGCTGCTGCGCATTTGCTCGCGTTGGAAAAGTTGTCCACTCAAAAAGGCGGGCAGTTTCTCAACCTTGGTACTGCATATGGTGCTTCGGTTAAAGAGATTATCGACGTCTGCGAGCAAGTGTCGGGGCGCAAAATCAATCACGTTTTTGCTCCCCGGCGCTCGGGTGATCCGCCTGTGTTGGTTGCTGACGCATCCAAGGCCAATGCATACCTGGGCTGGAGCCCCAAACATAATCTGCGTTCAATTATCGAAACCGCCTGGGCATGGCAGACGCAGAAGCGTTATTGAATACGCAGGAATTCGGCTGAACAACGTTTTGAAACTGCGGCGAACATGGGGATTATCCTTGATGCCGCAGGGGCGCCGCACGGCGCCCCAAGCAGAGGGAGGCGCAAGCGCCTGCCCGGGAGTTTTTTCGACACAGACCTGTCAGAGCCGACTTGAAATTAATTTAAGGCGGCGCGTGCTGCTGCCTGTCGGTTTTTCAAACCGGTGGTGCGCGGTTCCTAAGTGTCTCTAACTTAACTTGCCAACAAGTACCTTAAAATCGAAGCCAACCCAGCCAAAGATACATATGCCTCGCCGCACGGATATCTCAAAAATTCTCATCATCGGCTCCGGTCCGATCCGGATTGGTCAGGCTTGCGAGTTCGATTATTCAGGAACACAGGCTTGCGCGGCTCTCAGGCAGGAGGGCTACGAGGTCGTCCTCGTTAATTCGAATCCGGCCAC
>JADZFV010000506.1 GCA_020854255.1 Candidatus Melainabacteria bacterium
GTGAAGGTTTTCGGCGAAAACATCACAAAATTGCAGGCACTTCTGGTCAATCTGATTGGCGAAATCAAACCGGAAAGAAAAGGCTGCCAGTGCGCCGAAACGCTTTCGCACGCGCGAATTTAGGGTCTGCCGCCGCCTGCACAGGCTGCCTGTATCGCCTTTTATTGAAAACTTTGCAATCGCGCCCCTTTTAAGGGTTGGGGAGCGCCCACCTGTTATGCTTGGCACTTGCGCTCTTTGTGAGGCGAACCCTCAAAAAAATGGCGCAGGCAGTAAAAGTAATAATGGAAGTGATCGTAAAAGTAATCGCGAATGCCGACTCTTACAGTCAACCATCTGGTAGCCGTTTTGGCATTGATACTGTCGGCCGCGACGTATCTGATGATGAAGCGTTATGGCTTGCCGGAAAAGGTTTGTGTTGGGTCTGCAATACTTTCCATTCTGGTAGTTTCGATCTTTTGGACGTCTGTCCTGCTTGGAGCTGATGATGACGAAGATAGCTAATGTCGCCTGTTTCAATCCTCTGAAATCAAGTCTTTCAATCATGCTTGGCTTGAGCCTTTTGTTAGGCGGGCAAACCGGCACGATGGCAGCTCAGGCAAAAGCCTCTGCCAAGACCAAGACGACCAGAGCGACCGCCAGATCCAAATCAGCCAAATCTCGATCGAAGTACGCTTCACCGTCCGCCACAACCGTTGCCGCCAATGCACCGGCGGCAGCCGACACGAAAAAACCGCTCATCCCCGTGCACGCAGATTTCAAATTAGAAAACGGCCTGAGAGTTGTCTTCTCTGAAGATCACTCCGTGCCTGTCGTGGCAGTAGCAATACTCTACGATGTCGGTGCACGCAACGAAAAAAAGGGACGTTCCGGGTTTGCTCATTTGTTCGAGCACATGATGTTTGAAGGTTCGGAAAACGTAGGCAAAACCGAGCATTTTAAATATATCGAGAGCGCCGGTGGCAGTCTGAACGGCTCTACGCACCCGGACTTCACCAATTATTTTGAAAAACTGCCGAGCAATCAGGCAGAACTTGCACTCTGGTTGGAATCAGATCGCATGCGCTCTCTCAAGTTGACGCCGGAGAATTTCCAAAATCAGCTGGAAACAGTCAAAGAAGAAAAACGGCTCAATTATGACAATCAACCCTATGTGCCGGCGTCCATCAAGTTTGATGAAATGCTTTTCGACAACTGGGTGAATGGACATCCGACGATTGGCTATTTCAAAGATCTCGAAGAGTCGAGTCTGGATGACGTGCGTGCATTTTTCAAAACCTACTATGCACCCAACAACGCAGTTCTCGTCCTGGTGGGAGATTTTGACAGCAAAGAAATGAAACCTCTGGTCGAAAAATACTTCGCTACAATACCCAGGCAAGAAGCGCCTCCCAAGCCGGATGTAGCAGAGGGCCCGCAAACCAAAGCCAAGTATGCAAAAGTCGAGGACAAGCATGCCAACTTGCCCGCTTTCTGGATCGGCTGGCGCGCGCCAGGGCGAAGAGAGCCTGACTATTATGTCCTGGGAGTGATTGAAAAACTCCTGTCGGCCGGCGAATCTTCACGCCTCTATCAGCGCATGATCAAAGGTGAAAAACTGGCTCTCAAAGCTGATGCCGGATATGACGAACGTCGCGGACCGTCTGGCTTTGAAGCATTCGTTGTCTTGAAGCCGGGCAATACTCCCGAGCGCGCCAGACAGGTCTTGTTTGAAGAGTTGGACAAATTGAAGAACAAACCGATAGCGGCCGATGAGTTGGAGAAAGCAAAAAATCAAATTCAAAGAACGCTCTTTGCCAATGCTCATACATCGCTGCAACGCAGCCTGGGCAGAGCCGAACAATTGGGTGAATATACGCTCTTTTTCGGCGATCCCAAATTGCTCGACAAGGATCTCGAGGCTTACATGAACGTCTCCGCCAAAGATGTTCAGCGCGTTGCCAAAGCAATGTTCAATAAGGACGTTGCCACCATAGTCGACATTGAGCCGAAGGAAGGCAAGGACGAGAAGCCTGCGGGAGCAAAGGTAGACGCTCAAGAAGGAAACGCGCCGGCACCCAAAAGGGATGCCACCACTGCGGACAAAGCCGACACGGCCTCTCCCGGAAAAGCTGAAACACCGAAGGAAACCGCTGCACCGGATCCAGGAAAAACCCCACCAGAGAAAAAAGAATCGGAAGAGTCCAAGAAATAGAAGGCACTGCAGCGTCACTTGTAAGCAGAACAAAGCAAACTATTTCTGGACAATTTAGGAGAGAGTAATGAGAGTAAAAGCTTTAGCAACCAGCCTCCTGATCGCACTGAGCATGCAAGCACCATGCATATCGGTAAGAGCAGAAGACAAATCCGACGATGCTACCAAAGCAGCTCTGACTGCCGCTCAGTCGGAGAGCTGGAGAAAGAAACCACCCGAGGCACCGGACCCCAGACCATTCAAACTGCCAAAGATCGAATCATTCAAACTGACAAACGGACTTTCCGTCCAATTGGTGGAAGATCACAGATATCCCTTGGTCACCATGGCTCTCGGACTTAAGGTCGGCTCCGCCAACGACCCTGCCAAAAAAAAGGGCGTGGCTGCAATGACTGCCGACATGCTCACCCAGGGCACCAAGAAAAAAACCAGCAAGCAAATCGCCGACGAAGTCGACTTCATAGGTGGTGCGCTCAGGGCCGGCGCCGATAATGACTTCACAATCTTAAGTAGTTCAGTCCTCTCTCGTTATACAGATCGACTGATCGCTTCCTTCGAGGATGTTCTCTTCAATCCGACCTTCCCTCAGGCCGAGTTCGACCTGAAGAAAACCAACCTCATTCAAGAGCTGGCCATGAAGCGCAGCAATCCCGACTTCCTTCTGGAAGAACGTTTTGCAAAAGTGATTTTCGGCGACCATCCATATTCGCATATCGCACCCACGCCAGAGTCCGTCAAATCGATTACTCGCCAGGATCTCGAAGCCTTCCACAAAGCAAATTATTTGCCCAATGAATCAGCCCTTGTGATTATCGGCGATTTCGATTCGGCCAAAGTCCGACCTTTGATCAGCAAGGACTTCTCGGAGCAATGGAAGCCCGGTCGCATCGCTCATATCGATGCCTCAGGCATGCCCACACGTTCGGAGCAGCGCATTTATCTTGTCGACCGCCCGGGCTCGGTGCAGTCCAATATAAAGATAGGAAATATCGCGATCAAGCGCACCGACCCCGACTACTATGCTCTCACGCTTGCCAACCAGATATTGGGTGGAGCAGCCAACTCGAGGCTCTTCCTCAATCTAAGAGAAGCGAAGTCCTACACATATGGCGCCTACTCGGGCGTATCAGCGCAACGTGAGCCCGGTGCTTTCGGCGCCGAAGCTTCGGTAAGAACAGAAGTAACAGCGCCATCTCTGCAAGAATTCTTTTACGAGCTTTCCCGCATTCGCAATCTGAAAGTATCCGATAAAGAGTTGAATGAATCGAAAAAATATCTGACCGGTTCGTTCCAACTGGGTCTCGAGACTCAAGGCGGGCTTGCCCAGAGACTTCTGGAAGGCCAACTCTACGACCTGCCGCGCGATTATCTGGAAACCTATACTGACAAAATAATGGCCGTGACTAGAGACGATGTGAGAAACGCAGCCAGAAAACACATCGATCTCGGACACATTGCCATCGCGGTTGTGGGTGATGCCAAAACCATCAAGCCGGAATTGCAGATCTTTGGGCCAGTGGATGTCTACGACGTCTCCGGCAAAGTAAGCAGCGAGTCAAAAACTGACCCCAATCCCGGCTCTTAGCCAAGACTCTGTGAAGCGTTGTTTCTAAAAACTGGAATTCGCATCGGATGGAATCACAATTTAAGCCGAACCTGGCGATCAAGTATGGATTGTGCCTGGCCAGCCTGTCGACGGTGCTTCTGGAATTAATGCTGACACGCATATTCAGTGCCAGCGCCGGTTATCATTTCGCTTTCATGATTGTCTCCATGACCATGTTCGGCATGACGCTCGGTGCCCTTTTAACCTGGATAAAGCGAGCCACAGAACAAGAAGAGAATCAGCTCATCAAAATTCTCAAGCGCAATTGCTTTTGTTTTGGGCTCTCAATACTCTTTGCCTATTGCGTGCAAGTGCAAGTAAGCAACAACATCGTTGCTATTGGCGCCCAGATGTGGGTTTTGCTCACTTTCCTGCTCTATTCTTTGCCCTTCTACTTTTCTGGTCGCGTCATCTCAATTTGTCTGACGCGCTTTCAGGAAGTGGGAAAACTGTACGCATTCGACCTGGTTGGTGCCGCACTCAGTTGTCCACTTGTGGCACTGGGGCTTCTCTATGTAGACGCGCCGATGCTTCTGGAAAGCTCGAGTGTGATTGCGGCACTGGCGATGGTGTTATTTTCCTTGCGTGGAAAGTCCATTCCCGATGCAAAAACTCTTGCCGGAGCCGCAATGATTGCGGTCGTTTTTGGAATTACACTTTTCTTTCAACCGCCTATCAAGGTTGCTAATGTCACGGCCCCTGTCGAGTACGTCAAATGGAGCCCGATCGGACGAGTGGTGGCAACGCAGGTGAAGGGAGCACCGGTTACCTGGTCGAAAGTAGCAACCCTGGAAGGCAGAAAACTGCCACCAATCGATCAAAAAGGCCTCTATATCGACTGGGGCGCGATGACCATAATGACCGCCGGCAATGCCGGTCAAGCGGCCTTCGACGTGATTGCAAAAGACATAACCGGTCTGGGAAATTTCCTTCGTCCGGCCGGCACACTTTTTGTGATCGGCGTAGGCGGCGGCAGAGACATTTTGACCGGCCTCGAATACAAACAAAAGACAATCGACGGAATTGAAGTCAATCCAGCCATTGTCGATATGCTGCGCGTCAAATATGCGGACTTCACAGGCAACCTGGCCAGCAAACCAGGCGTGACTTTGATCAATGACGAGGCAAGAAATTGGCTGGCTCGCTGCGACAAAAAGTACGACGTTATTCAATGTTCTCTGGTTGATACATGGGCGGCATCATCTTCCGGCGCTTTCATGCTTACGGAAAATGTCCTTTATACAAAGGAAGCATTTGAACTTTATATAAGACACCTGACAAAAACCGGTGTTCTTTCAATCTTGCGCTGGGGGGACGACAAAGAGCCTGCACAAGTTTCACGCATGCTCAAATTGGCTGTTGCTGCCCTTCAAGGCGTCGGAGTGAAAGACGTCGACAAACATATAATTCTTGTCGCCGCTCCATTTTCTTTGAGCGAGCACGCTATTGGAGCCATGCTTCTTTCGCTCAGCCCATTTGAGCAAAGAGATATCGATACCATAGTCAAATTCGCAAAAGAGCAAGACTACAAGCTGCTCTTGATACCGGGTGGCCAGGCGGTGGAGCCCTTTGCCTCTATTTTGAAATCGGGCGCATCCAATGATCCGGATTTACCCACCGATGACAAACCGTTTTTCTTCAGTCCGACCAAAACCGGACAGGTAAAGAGTTCGCTTGCTGAACCGGCACAAGAACGCGGTCTAGACCTTCTCAAATTTACACTTCTCATTACTACAGTTCTGGTCATACTCACAATTGTGATACCAGCCTGGGTGATGACCCGCCGTCATCTCGGGGGTTTGAAAAACACTGTTTTGTCCGCAGTCTATTTCAGTTGCCTGGGCATCGCCTTCATGCTGGTTGAGGTGGGGATGATTCAACGCCTGACGATTCTTCTGGGCAACCCTACATACGGTCTTTCTGTTGTCCTCTTTTCGCTTCTCCTGGCCTCCGGAGCCGGCAGCTATGTTGTGCAAATTCTGTGCGATCGAGGAGTGAAGACGAAACGTTTGATGCTTATCAGCCTTTTGGCGTCGTCGATTCTTGTTATATCAAGCGCACTGTTTTGCAATTGCGTGCTGCCCGCGCTTGATTCAACCACGCTCTTGCAGAGAATTCTTACGGCGGTTCTGGTTGCTTCATTGCCAGGATTTTTCATGGGCTGGGCATTTCCTCTGGGTCTCAACTACTTCACAAAAGACAATCAAGAATTAGGTCCGTGGCTCTGGGCGCTAAACGGTGCCACATCAGTCCTGGGGTCAATTTTTGCGGCAATAATTTCGATCACGTATGGCATAAAGGTGACCATAGCATCCGGCGGTCTGCTTTATCTTTTGGCGCTGGCCGGTCTTCTGTAGGGTCGACGACTTGCAGGAGCGCTGGCATCTTGCCGGCTTCGAAGGCCAGCACGGTCAGGCAAAAGCCGCCAGGATGGCGGCGCTCCCTGAAAACGAGCTACTAGTTAGAGCTGGCGGCGCCGTCAGGAATATCGAGCTGGTAGCGCTTGTGAATAGCCAGTCGCCCGTCGTCCGAGATATTGTCCTTGGACATCACGACCAGCATTGGAGCCGGCAACCTTACCAGAGTGGACGTCTGAATGGTCAATTTCTTGCCGCCCTGGACTTGCTCGCAGCGGTACTCCGTGAAATGTGGGTGTTCGATGAAAAACCCACCGCTGGGAGAATTCTGCAGCCCGAGATAGGCGGCTCTCATGACTCGCCTCTGGTCATGCCCGGCCAGGCAAGCTTTTCCGGCCTCATAAACGGCGTCCAGGCAGGCCTTTTCGTTGTAAGCACTGGCCAGCCACAAAACCACTACATTTCCTATCAATAGCGCTGCCGCCACGACCATGAAAAGGGAGGCAGCCTTATCAAAAGTACGGCCGTCTGCCTGTTTTTTGTCTGTGGTCGCGGTCGAATCCAAAGCTACAACTCCGCAAAAGTCGGCTCTACTGCTATGAGGATAACAGGCCCAGAGATTAAGGCAAGAGCGCCCTACCGATACTTCCAGTATCTCACGCTTCTACATTGACCATCTCCCCCAGAAAGGGGAGTTCGCGGTAATTCTCGGCATAGTCCAGCCCGTAGCCCACAACAAACAAATCTTCAATTTGAAAACCCGTGTAATCAGGCTCCATCTGGACAGCACGCCGTGACGGTTTGTCCAAAAATACAGCCATTTTCAGTGTGGCAGGATCAAATTGGTCTCGTAAATACTCGGTGAAAAACTTAGCAGTGCGCCCTGAGTCGATGATGTCTTCCACCACAAGAATATGGCGCCTTTTAATGTTGGGGAGGTCGAGATAGGGTGCCTGGACCTTGCCGGAGCTCTCGGTGCCCGACCCGTAACTGGACAGTCGGACAAATTCGATTTGCAGGTGAGACTCGACATTGATCTGGCGCACAAGGTCGGCAAGAAAACAAAACGCACCTTTCATCACGCCAATCACGACCGGATTTTCCAGATCGCGGAAGTCTTTGCTTATTTCCTTGCCAAGCTCCTTGATGCGAGCCTGTATTTGCGTCGACGAGTAAATTTCTTTGATTCCCGCAGTTGCCGTTTCCATAGCCATTTTTTGCCACCCCTGACTTTGTGTCGTTCAGATCATATTTAAGAACTTCGAGCCGCCTCTTTTTCCTTCGTACGTTTAAACACTGGACGCCCTCTTATATAGGTAGCGTCAATCATTCTGTCATCGCCCAGGAAAACCAGAGCCGACAGAATATCGTCTGTGTCGTGCTTTAGAATATCCATAGGACACGCATTTTTTGAAGTCGGATCGACAATGATGAAATCAGCTTCCTTACCGGCTTCCAGCGAGCCGAGCTTGTCATCCAATTGCAAAGCCTTTGCACCGCCTTTTGTGGCACGGTAAAAAAGCTCGCGCGGTGAAATCCAAGTTTGAGGCTGAATGAAATTTGCATCCTTCATTACACCAAACAAAGACATTTGCGGACCGGCTGCAACATCGGAGCCCAAGCCGAATTCGACTCCGAGAGCTTTGACTTTATCGATGGGAAAAACACCGCTTTTCAGAAAGAAGTTGGAAGATGGACAATGAGCCAGGGCACATTTCTTCTTGTGCATAACCTGCAAGTCTTGATCATCAAGATGTATGGAATGCGCGAAAACAGATCGCTCTGCCACCAATCCGCTTTGATCGTAAACATCGAGATAACTGCGAGAATTCGGGAAAAGCGACGCCACTTTTTTCACTTCTTCCAGAGACTCGGAAAGATGCGTATGCATGTAAGTGCCTGGACTGCTTTGCCAGATTTTGCCGCATTCATGCAAAAGCTCATCTGTTGCGGTTATTGCAAAGCGAGGCGTAAACGCATAGAGCAAGCGTCCGCGATCGAATCCGTGCCACTTACCGGCCAATTGTTCCGATTCGGAAAGCGACTTTTTGCGGTCTTCAAGGAGACTGGCGGGCGCGTTTCTATCCATCATCACTTTGCCCATGATGGCACGCATGCCTTTTTCGGCAGCAATTGAAAATGCGGCATCGGTGGCTTCTTTATGGATAGTGGAGAAGACTACTGCCAGCGTGGTTCCATTGCATGCCAGCTCGTCGAAAAACCAGGTGGCGATTTTTTCTGCATGGCTTAATTCGCTAAAACGCGCTTCTGCAGGGAAAATATACTTTTCCAACCAGGCCAAAAGCGTATCGCCGGACTTGCCTATCTGGGTGACTTGCGGCAAATGGATATGCATGTCGATCATGCCGGGCATGATCAGCTTGCGACCGCAATCGACTATTTGCGCCGTATTTGAATATTGTGCGCATAAGTCCGCCCACTTGCCAACAGCTTCGATTTGCCCTTTTTCGGACACGACCAGCGCGCCCAGAGGGATGTCACGATAATGGTCATCGTCTACCGGATCAACGATGTGACCCAGATAGACGGACAAGGCACCGCCGTTCTTAGTGGATGAGCCGGACATTCACACTAGCCTATAGAATAATCGGCTTAACGCCATAGATTAATCTATTAATTGTACGGCAACGCCAGAAACTGACGCACTTGTCATTGGAGCGAAGAGCAAATCGTACAGATTTTGAAAACCCACCTCAATCAAGGGCGCCCTGCTCATTCACAGCAAATCCTGAGTACAATCATGAAATGAAATTCGCATCTAAGCAAAAATGAAGCTTGAATCCGCCGACTGGCAAGCACTGCTTCCTGTTTTTCGCGAAACATTCAAGATTTGGTCCCCGGGCCTCTCCCAGAGGGATTACCTGGAATATCAATTCAAGCAAGCCAATCATCAATGGGCACGCAGAAATCTGCGTCATTTGACGCTTTGCAGCGCCGGCAAGATTGTCTCCAGCCTCAAATTGTCCTCGATCGATCTGCAAGTGCGCGGCACAACCTACAAAGTGGGAGGCATCGGTGCTGTTTATACACAATTAGCCAGCCGCCACATGGGTTACGCGTCCGCACTAATGGAAGCAACGATCGAACTTGCCAAAAGCGAGAAATTTCAGGGCTTGCTTTTGTTTTCAGACATTGATTGCGGATTTTACAGCCGCTTTGGATTTGAAGAAATCGGTGCTGCAGATCTGTTAATTCGCTTGCCAATTCTGAAAGGAAAACCTGTTTTTCCTCCTCACATTAAAGTCGAAAACGATGCCGACATGAGCATCGAAATCGAGGGACAACAGTTTGATCTGCACAATGAAAAATTTCTTGGCGACCATCTCGACTACACTACACGCCACTACAGACGGTGGCTTAGACGCCAGCCGTACGGCATCGAACGGGACCGGCAATATTTTTCCTACAAACTCATGCGCGAAACTTTTTTGCACAATCGTTCGCGCCTGGCGTGGCCTGCTTTGAGCATGATGACGGTAAAGACAAAAGATAATTTTGTCGGCTATGCGATTACTGAAAGCGCAGGCGGTGTTTTGCGCATTCTCGAAATTGTTGCAGAAAAGAGCGTTCGGGAGGCAATCTGGGCTGCAATTCTGATTCGCTCGCTAAATGACAAGTTGATGCGCATTCGAGCCTGGGAAGGACTGGCTGCCGACTTCGCCCCTGTCTTCAAGCTCAAGCAGCTGATAAAGATGACCGGTTTAGAAGAAATATGCCCTGCCGGTTTCAAAGGTCAGCTCAACTATTACGAGCGGACCTGGGGTAGAGGCATGCTGTTGTCCTTAGACAACGAGCTGGACGAGCTCCATATGACCGCCCCCTGCCCGCTTGTCGAGCTCGACCATTTATAAAATCGCTGTTTTTTTTTAAAACGTTGCCGGGTCACCCAGAAGGGTGTCTCAAATGTCTAATTGACTGGGTATGTTCTCCACTAACACGGCTAAAATATGCTCAACCTCGCGGGGAGTTTCGATGTCCGACCACCTGGCAAGCCATTTATTACTCGACCAGCTTCAGGCTGAAGGGACACGCTTTATTTTTGGCGCTCTGGCATCGGGCGAGTCGCCCGTGATCACGGCGACGTACGAGATGCGCTCCGATATTCACTTTCTTTCTGCGCTGCATGACGAAGTGGCAGGTTCGATGGCGATTGGCTACGCGCAGGCTTCAGGCCGACCCGGGGTGCTGGCTGTTCTTGCTGCACCGGGTCTGGCCAGCGTTCAGACTGCGCTTTATACATCGCTAAAAGCGCGCGTTCCGCTTGTCGTTTTGGTCGACCAGCAGGATTCGCAAATTCTCTCTGATGAACCGCCCCTGGCTGCCGATCTTCTTGAAATGGCAAAGCCCCTGGCCAAGTGGGCTTGCGAATTGAAAACGCACGCCGAAATTCCGCGCTTGATTCGCAGGGCCTTCCACGAGGCTCTGTCGCCTCCTAAAGGACCGGTGGTTCTGAGCCTGCCCCATAATCTTCTTCTCAAACCATCAGCCGGCCAGGCGATCGTGCCGCCGCAGATAAGCCCGCTTGGTTCTGCCGACCCTGCCTTCCTCAAGAAAGCGTCAAAGGCTCTGGTTTCCGCGCAAAATCCTTGCATAATTTTCGGCAATGAAGTTTCGCAGTATCGCGCCCGCAAAGAGGCGGTCAGCCTTGTAGAAGTGCTTGGTTGCGCAGCCTTTAGCGAACCGATGCCCACAGGCGTCAACTTTCCCAACCGCCACCCGCAATTTTGCGGTGTTTTGCCCCTCGACCTTACTGCCGCAAACCGCATGCTGACGCCATTTGACGTAATTCTGGTCCTGGGAATGCAGACGCGCATTCCGGCAAAAGTGCACGAACCAGCACTGATTCCACCTCATGCCTCGGTTATTCAGATCAATATAGAGCCTGGTCTTGCCGGCAAGACTCTTCCCTGCCAGCTGGCGGCCGTGGCTGATATCGGCGAAAGCCTTTCCAGAATTCGCGCCGAAATTCAATTAATCTCCAACAATGCCTGGGTGGATACGACCAAAAAGCGGGCTCACAATACTATTGCCTGGGTATCCGGACGCAAGCAGGAGCTGGAAGAAAAACTTGCCTACCCGGGCACCAACGCTCCAATCTCCCTTTTATGGCTGCTGCGCATGATCGACGCAGTGCGCCCGCAGAAATCCGTCATCGTAAGCGACCTGGTCAACGACCTCTGCGATCCGGTGCAGGTGCTGAATCTGGAAAGCAGCTCCTCATATTTCTCGCTCAATTCCGGAGTACAGGGATATGGCTTGGGGGCCAGTCTCGGCATCCAGTGGGCAAGTCCGGACCATCAGGTGATCGCGCTTACTTCGGATCTCAGTGCGCTTGTAGCTCCTCAAGCCTTATGGACAGCTGCACATTACGGTCTGCACACCAAGTACATTGTCATCAACAATCTCGGCAAAAGCACATACAACCTGCAATTGCTGTCCAGTCCGGGCAGCCCGCTCAGAGTCCAGCTAGATAACCCGCCGGTTTCCTTCAAAGAACTGGCCTCGTCTATGCGAGTCCCAGCCATGCAAATTAGCGTCATGGCTGAGTTGGAGCCGGCGCTTCAGTCCATGTTCGAAACGCAGGGACCATTCCTTTTAGATGTTCATATAGCCGACGTCCATCAGCCGCAACCCGCCCTTGACAAGGCTCGAGCGGCAACAAACAGTTGAAAACATGTAGATTCTTATTGATTCCTTTTGAAACGAGCTGCCGGCGCGTCTCCGTTGATAAAATTCCAAGTGTATTTGCGACCTTTTAGGGTACTCAAACGGTGAAAACACTTGAAGCCAACGCCGCTCAGAAAGTTGAGAGCGGGCGAATTATTAACGACTTTTCAATTGAAGTCGCAACTGTAAACGGTTCTGGAAGCCAATCTTCAAATTCCGTGTTGATGCGCTCCATTTTTCAAATGGGCATTCCGGTAAGTGGCAAGAACTTGTTTCCATCAAATATTGCCGGTCTGCCGACCTGGTTTACCATCCGCGTAAACAAAGACGGCTATATCGCCAGGAAAAAAGATATCGACATTCTGGTGGCGATGAATCCGCAAACTGCCATGGAAGACGTCAAAAATCTCAAGCCGGGCGCTGTTTGCGTCAGCCCGCAAGAACTCAATTTGACGGCGGTGCGCTCCGACGTAAAGCACTATCCTGTGCCCTTCACTGAGCTGGCTGCCAAAGCCACAGAAAACATCAAATTGAGAAAGCTCCTCACAAACATGATATACGTTGGTGTCGTAGCGGAAATTCTGAACATCGAACAAAATGAAATAGAAGCCGCGATTCGCCGGCAGTTCAAGAAAAAAGAGTCTGCCGCCGTTTTGAACATCAACGCATCCAACACCGGGCGCGAATGGGCAAAAGAAAACATCAAAAAAGACGATCCGTATTATGTCGAAAAGATGGACAAAACGGCCGGCAAGATCATCATTGATGGCAATGCCGCTGCCGCTCTCGGTTGCATGTTTGCAGGAATTCAGGTAGCGGCCTGGTATCCGATCACGCCTTCATCGAGTTTGACCGAGTCGCTCATCGACTACATGAAAAAATATCGCGTCGACAAAGAAACCGGCAAAGCGACATTCAATATTGTCCAGGCCGAAGACGAGTTGGCCGCAATAGGCATGGCTCTGGGAGCCGGTTGGGCAGGCGCACGCGCTATGACCTCCACCTCCGGTCCCGGAATTTCGCTGATGGCTGAATTTGCCGGCTACGGATATTTCACTGAAATTCCAGTCGTCATCTTCGATGTTCAAAGAGTCGGGCCCTCAACTGGCATGCCGACAAGAACATCGCAAGCCGACTTGATCAGCGCCTTTTATCTCTCGCACGGTGACACAAAGCACATTGTGCTTTTGCCGGGATCCGTGAATGAATGCTATGAAATGGCTCTGGAATCATTCAACCTTGCCGAGCGTTTCCAAACTCCAGTCTTCGTTCTATCCGACCTCGATCTCGGCATGAACAATTGGATGTCCGATCCTTTCGTCTATCCGGATAAGCCGATGGACAGAGGCAAAATCATGACGAAGGAAATGCTGGAAGCAGGCAAAGAATTTGCTCGCTATAAAGATGTTGACGGCGACGGCATTCCGTACCGCACATTGCCCGGCACCGACCATCCGCTGGCCGCATACTTCACACGCGGCTCCGGGCACAACGAAAAAGCCGGATACACAGAGCGTCCAGATGATTACGTCAACCTGATGAATCGTCTCTTGAAGAAGCTGGACACAGCCAAGAAGCACATTCCTCAACCTATAATCGATAAAAATGATAAGGCGAAAGTCGGCATCATCGCATTTGGCTCTTCTGATTACGCCATCGGCGAATCACGCGACCAGATGCAAGCAGCAAACTTGCCCACAAGCTATATGCGCTTGAGAGCATTGCCGCTCACCGACGACGTCAAATCTTTCATCACATCGCACGAGCGCACTTACGTAGTCGAGCAAAACCGCGACGGTCAGTTGAGAGACATCATCGTCGCCGAGTACCCAGAGCTAGGCAGCAAAATCCGCTCCGTCAGACATTTCGATGGCTTGCCGCTCGACGCTCGCTTCGTCACGGATGCCATCACTAGCCAGGAGAAGTAGAAGACATGGTCACATCGGCACCAAAACCACAAAACACCAACCGCATCGGTCTGACCCTGGCGGATTACAAAGGCAGTCCATCGACATTGTGCGACGGTTGCGGACACGACGCCATCACCAGTCAGGTGATCAAAGCGTTTTACGAGCTCGGTATCGAACCGCACACCGTTGCCAAACTGAGCGGCATCGGATGCTCCAGCAAAACGCCTGCGTATTTCTTGAACCGCTCGCACGGATTCAACTCCACGCACGGAAGAATGCCCTCGGTCGCCACAGGCGTCAGCCTGGCAAATAAAAACCTCCGGCTCATCGGCGTCTCCGGAGACGGCGACACCGCATCGATCGGACTCGGCCAATTCTGTCACCTGGTCAGGCGCAATGTCCCGATCATCTACATCGTAGAAAATAACGGCGTCTACGGACTGACAAAAGGACAATTCTCAGCTACAGCCGACCTCGGCTCCAAACTGAAGACCGGTGTATTAAACGAACTTCCGCCAATTGATTTGTGCGGACTGGCTATTGAACTGGGCTGCGGATTCGTAGCACGCTCGTTCGCGGGCGATCCAAAACAGTTGGTCGCTCTACTGAAAGCAGCAGCTTCCCATAAAGGAACAGCCGTTCTCGACGTGATCAGCCCATGCGTCACCTTCAATAACCACGAAGGATCGACAAAGAGTTACAAGTACGCCAAGGAAATGGAAACACCACTTCACGAATTGGGTTATGTTCCATTTTTCGAGCAAATCACCGTCGACTACGAACCTGGTACAGTCACCGACATTCAATTGCATGACGGTTCGCACTTGCGCCTGAAGAAGACTGACCGCGATTACGACGCCACCAATAAGTCGGTCGCAGTCGAAACAATCGCCAAGGCAGCCGAAGAAAAACAATTCCTCACCGGATTACTCTACATCAACGAAGAGAAAGAAAACTTCAGCGACATCATGCACGTGGTCGACACTCCAATCACCCAAATCCCGAACGAGCAATTGAGACCATCGAAAGCTGTGCTGGAAGAAGTTATGCAGTCTTTGA
>JADZFV010000507.1 GCA_020854255.1 Candidatus Melainabacteria bacterium
CCGGCCACACGCCGCTGCTCACCCGCATCAAGCCGGGCGTCGTCCGCGTCAAGACACAGGACGGCACCGAAGAGCTCGTCTTCGTCGCCGGCGGCATGCTCGAAGTGCAGCCCAACCTCGTCACCGTGCTGGCCGACACCGCCATCCGCGGCAAGGACCTTGACGAAGCCAAGGCCCTCGACGCCAAGAAGAAGGCCGAGGAAGCCCTGCAGAACAAGACCTCGCAACTCGAGTACGCCAAGGCCCAGGCCGAACTGGCCGAAGCCATCGCCCAGCTCGCCGCGATTCAGAAACTGCGCAAGCCGCGGCACTGAGCGTAGGCAACAGCAAAAAGAAAAGGCAGCTTCGGCTGCCTTTTTTATTTCATCTACACCTGCTGCTAGAATCGTTCGTCATAGTCCGAAGACCGCTTCCATCGGAAGAAAGCAGCTGCGCACAAAAAATGTGCTTTGTGTTAGATATTCTGAACCGCGTATTGCTGTAGCCCCTAATACATTTTCCAGAAGTCATACCTGCAATTGTCACGCGAACAGACATATAGGTTGAAGGTAATAATCAAACGATGGAATTCAGGAATTTAGAAACATAGCGCAGCCTATGACCCGCCAAGAACAAGACCGTGAGGCTGAGACCAATTTCCTTAGCGGTAGGTATGTCGAATTCTTTGGCTATATGAATCGGCAACACAGGGATGAAATTGAGCGCTATCTCGTATTTAAACTCAAAATTTCTGATGAAGATGCACAAGATTGCTATGCACTAGCTGTCGAGGCAGTATTAAAGGCAGCAAAGGAGAAGGGGCCTGTGACTCAACCCATTGGCTATATTTTTTCGGCCGCTCGCTTTAATGCGATTGACTTAGTGCAAAACCGTAAACAGAGCCGAGCATCAGCGTTGCCCGATTGCCAGGTGCCGGGCTGCAGTGACGATATATCGGATCAGGAATTTCCAGACGGAGAAGAAAATCGAGAAGACTATGTCACCGTACGCGAACCTGATAATTTTTTCCCAATATTCGGTGAGATTAACGATCAACTAGCGGTAGTTATCGTGGAAGATGCAGCTCCTTCCATTGAGATCGAAAGTGGTTGGGCAATAGTATTGGTGCGAGAAGCACTGACATATCTTTCGAAAAGGGAACGTCAGGTAGTCGAGCTATTGCTGAGCGATTCGGATTTTGACTTTGAAAAGAACCAGCATGTTCTATCTTCATCAGATCTCCATACAAGGCTTGGCATTACTCCGACTACCTTTCGTAAGGCCAAGTCTCGCGCACTCCAGCACCTTAGGACTTTGATACCGCAGATCATCAGAAACTTGGATATTGAATTGCCTGCTCGCGTAGAGGCATCCATTTTTGCAGAGTCTTGGGATGGGCCTGCTACCGACATTGATGCATAAGCTCCCCTAGTGTCACGCCCACAGACATTAAGGTAGAGGAACTAAACAGGAGAAACATATGACCGCGAACCAATTCCCCTTGTTGTTGAACCGCTTTGTTGACGAATGCGCGAAAGGGAACAACGATTTCCAGCCACGCAAAATTGTCAGGCGGTTTCATGGCCTACCTGTCTCTGTCTGGCGAGGGAAAGTCCATATCGACGATATCGATGGCTGGGTAGATAACATTCGCATTCGGCACTATCTCCACCGTTGGCGCAAGGATGACCCTTCTCGCAATCCGACAACTGATGACATCTACAAGATCATGGTGGATGCTGACGAAGAGGAGACGCAGGAACGAAAGAAACCGTTTCATATCGAGCGTATGGCGAGCAATATTTCGCGAAACGGCATTCAGGAGCCGGTAATTCTTTTTGCGACACCGGACGGTAAGCTTGAATTGTGGGATGGGAACCGGAGGTTCTTCGGGACAAAACACATCATGCACGACCCGCGTTTCGCGCAGTTCAGGGAAGAGGCGAAATGGATTCCAGCGGATGTCTATTCTCCCTCAGGTGACCCTAACCTTGACGAGAAGGTTAAGCATGCCGTTCTGACAGAGATGAACTTTATTGAGAAGGATCATATCCCTTGGCCAGCGTATGTTAAGGCCGAGGAGGTGCATGAGGCTTACACCAAACGTACGGCTCATGATCCGCATGACTCCACGTTGCGGAGAACAGTGAAACAGGATATCGCTAAAGAGTACGGGCTGAACGGTTGGAGGCAAGCTGATCGTTGGATCAAGATGTACGATCTTGCTCAACAGTTCAAGGAGTACCACGAGGAAGAGCATAACCGTGACGAAGTTAGCGTGAACTTGCTAATCCAAGACAAGTTCGAATATTTCGATGAGCTTAGCAAGGCTGGTGTTTGGGGGTCACTCAGCATGGACCCAGACGCCAGAGACGAGGTGTTTAACTGGCTCTGGGACGGGAAGTTTTTGGCTTTCCCAGACGTCAGAAAGGTTCCGGAGATTCTCGCGAACCCAGTCGCGAGAGCTTTAGCGAACCAAGATTATGGAAATGCTGTGAAAGATGCAATCGCACGGGTCATTGCGGATGATCCAGCGTTGCAGAAAGACAAACGCGCGGCGAACGAGAAGATTCAGCAGTTTGCGAAGTGGCTCGACTCTTTCAAAAGGACAGATTTCAAGGAGCTCGACGAAGAGAGCCTTAGTGCGCTAGAGACGATTTTGAACGACGTCACATCGATGTTGCGTGGACTTCAGGGCCAATCGTAGTGCCCGCCATTTTAGTTCGCCACCGTGCCCCCAATGACTTCCTGGTACTCGAGTTGCCTGCTGATATTTCTATTCGGCAACTCGAGACCGAACTTGAAAAAAGAGGGGTTAAAAAAACTATAGATCGTCGCCGACGCATTGTTAGCATCCACTTGAGTGATGCACAGGAGTTGCATTCTCTCCGCGAACACTTCCCATTAGAGATCCATAGTTCGGCTTTTGGCTTGTTGTCTTTCCGAAGTGCACCAGGAGTTTCTCTAGAGAAGCAGAAGGCAATAGTTGATTCGTACCACGATCTGGATCGTGCCAGGGAGGCACTTGAAGGTATCTCGAATGTCGGGAAGTTAGATGACCATCAGCTTTCTGCTGTTGCTGCTGCTACCGATAGTGCAATCGATGGGCTCTGCGTATTCGATGAGCAGGGTCTCGGCAAGACAGTCCAAGCGTTGTTTGCATTCCACGTACTTCGGCAGCGTGGCCTGATCGGAGTTGGATTAGTCTTGTGTCCAAAAAATATGGTAATGGAGTGGGCTCATGACTGCACCAGAATGTTTGGTGACGGCTATTCAATAGTCGCGGTGTCTGGCTCTCTTCGTGAGAAGCGGAGGCAACTAACCCAATCCGCTGATCTTTACGTGTCGAATTTTGAGACAGCAGTCTCACTTAAACACACTTTACAGGAGATTTTGAAGTGGCCTTCGAATGGTAGCTTGCTAATTGTTGATGAAAGTTTCTATGTAAAAAATAGGGAAAGCCGAAGGACCCGAGCAATTCTAAATCTACGAGCCTATGCTAGACGTTGTTTGGTTCTTTGCGGCACGCCCGCACCAAATCATCCAGCGGATATCGTAGCCCAGATGGACCTTGCTACTTCGGGTAAGACATTTAGTGGGGTGGTTGTACCCAAGGAAAGAGATGCCGCTTCACAGATTGTTTCAGATGTGCTTGATGATCGTGGGGTCTTTGTTCGTAGGGTAAAGAAAGTTGTTATGCCAAGCCTTCCCGACAGGACCCTGAATCGTGTTCTCATCCGTCTTGCCGATGCGCAGGCCGAACTCTACTATTCCAGACTTATGGATCTGCATGCGAGCGTACTCATGTCAGATCAAAAGGACTTCCAAACACAACGCCTGAGCTACTTTGCGAAGAGAAGTGCCTTGCTACAGATATGTGTCTGCCCAGAGGCCGTGGTGCCAAATTTTCTAGGCAACGTGGCGAAACATACAGCGCTAGACGAAATACTTCATGAGTTGATCGAAAGACAGAATGAGAAAGTGGTTCTCTGGTCGTTCTATCGCCATTCAATAGATAAGCTCGTACAGCGCTATGCACGGTTTAACCCCGTGCGTATTGATGGCTCAATTCCGGACATTGCTGTACGGCGCGAATCGATACGGAGGTTCCAGGAAGACAACGAGACGATGCTTGTCATTGCAAACCCGGCTGCTGCCGGGGCAGGGATTACTCTGCATAGGGCACGTATAGCAGTATACGAATCAATGTCCAATCAGACAGCACACTATTTACAAAGCTTAGACCGCATTCATCGGCGAGGACAAACCAGACCAGTGGAATACATTTTCCTGTTGTCTGAGGGAACCCTTGAAGTAAATGAGTTTGAAAATTTGCAGGGCAAGGAGCAGGACTCCCGCGAACTGTTAGGAGATCCCTCAAGCATTGAGATTACTCGGGATCTACTTCTTGAGGAGTTGGCTCGTGCTATCGATGCATTTAAGAAATATAGGAACTGAATGCCAGCACCCACTCTTGAACACAATCAGCGCCGAGAGATCCTTCAGGATGTAGCGCTTATGGCTGGTTTCTATCGCGATCTGCGTGCTATTCCTGGTACTCGTCTAATACCAGATGTTTTTTTTATGAGACCTGAGAGCCGTTCATTTTTTCTTGGGGAAGCGAAACATACTGAAAGTCCAGACAACTATGCTACGTTTGAGCGGCTTCATAAATATCTTTCTGCATTGAAGCCAGCCGTGGATTGCAGGGCCTGTCGGGGCCTTGTTATGGCGGTCTGTTTCGATTCTTCCTTTTCGTCTGCTCGATGGTGTTCAGTTCTTTACGCTTGTATCTCAGCCGCTGGCTTGACTAGCGAATCGTTCGTTAAAGTAAGTGTGGGCAGTGACTCCTCCGTGGTGTCTTGTTGGGTTACTCATAGCACTCAGAATTGAATTTGCGACCCTTCGATTAAATAGAAGGAACTCAGTGCGCTATGTCGAGTTTTGCTGTTATTGCGCGGGCTTTTGGGCAAATTCTCATGAGAACACATGAAGAACACTTCGGGCTATGTGCTCGGCAGACTTCACGGCCATGCACAATAAAATTTACATGGTATAAATAGCGGAGCTCTGGAGCAACGACAGACGCGATGTGGCAGTGAATGGCTTCCGATGTCTTAAGAGTGATAGGCAGTAAGCCCAAACGGCGACTTACCCGGGCAACATGAGTGTCCACTGGAAGAACGTTACGCCGTAGCGAATACATAAGAACACATTTGGCAGTCTTGATCCCGACTCCAGGAAGCCCCGTCAGATATTGCTCTGCTTCGGCGTCAGCCATCTGAAATAGTGGTGCAAGAGTAACCGCCCCAAAGTCGGCTTTTAGTTTGGTAGCGATTGCCTTTAATCGAGGGGCTTTTTGGTTGCTCAGACCTGCATCATGAATTAACCGTACTAGAGTGGAGTTACGTAACTTAAGCAACCTTTCCCAGTTACCGACTTTTGCTTTAAGCCGATCAAATACCCGACTGAAACTCGAACTTGTCGTCATCTGCGACAGTATGATGTAGAAAAGTTCGTCGAGAGGATTTGCCTTGTTTCCAAGATCCGGAGTGCCATACTCTTTCTCCAGATAGCGGCAGATCCGCGCCGCCTTCATGCGTAGTGAGCGCTTTTCAGAACCTTTGGAAAGGTTACGTGAGCCGGGGCACTTCACATGCCCATCCTATGCCGTTTTCTTTACGGTGCTTTTTCGGACAGCGTATTGTTTGACGTCGCGCTTCTTACGCTTGATAGATGCCCACGCCTCGTCAGCACCCGTGTATGCCTTTTTCCGCATGCGCGGAGGATTGAGGATGGTCACTGGGCGCTCCGCCATCTTTCTCAGGAGCTCTTCGTTATGCGTCTCTACAGTACCGACACGGGACGTATTATTCCATTTATTCCAGGATAATAAGATTGCTCTTCCGAGCGCTGCTCCGAGGCCGACTGGAACGGCGTTTCCTATTTGGCGGTATTGACTGGCGACGGGGCCGGAGAAGGTCCAGTTTTCAGGAAACTGCTGGATCCTTGCATATTCCTGCAAGCTGAGCGGTCTTGGCTCAGAGGGGTGGCAGAGCATGGTAGCTTTTGAATCTGGTTGTGTCGTGAGCGCGGGACTGGGCTTATCCCACGCGAGACGGCGATAGAAACCAGAGCGGCCTCCCCAAGAAATAAATGCGCCACCAAGGGCCTCTTTCTGTTCGTTGGGTGCCAAATTACGCCAGTTACCACCCGCAGGAATTTTTTTCAGGAAGGCTACTACCTTCGGAGAGAATCGAACTCCTACGGGCTCTTGATCATCAAGATCCCCGATTGCATTTTTCAGATTTGTCCACTGTTTAAGGCCATTCGATCCAGTCGGATTATGTGTCCTCAGTGGCATCGATACTGCTTTGCCCTCACGAGATCCAATGAAAAGTATCCGCTCGCGTGACTGGGGCGACCCATAGTCAGCGGCGTTAAGAACATCAAAGACCGTATAGTAGTTTAGACGTCGAAGCTCTTTAATGATGACTCGGAAGGCAGACCCGAGTTCTTCGTCAGAACTTAATGGTGGGAAACCAGGACCGCGCTCGTTTAATGGCCTATGCTTTATCGCTGCAGAGAGCATCCCTTTGACGTTCTCCATGATGAAGAACTTTGGTTGGGATTCTCGAACGATGCGAACAAAGTGGTGGAAAAGTCCCCCTCGGGGATCCGCGAGCGATCTCCGCTGACCTGCAGTGCTGAAACTTTGACACGAAGGTCCACCCGAGACCACGAAAGCGCCACCGGGTCTTAGCCCTGCGGCTTCGAGAATTTCTTTAGTGGTGACGTCCTCAATCTTCCGATTAATGACCGGTAAGTCTGGCCGGTTTTGCTTAATGGTAGCGACAGCTTGGCTGTCGCACTCAACTGCTAGTACCACCTCTAAACCGGACTGCTCAAGGCCCAGATCAAGACCCATCGCACCCGAGAATAATGAGATAACAGGAATTCTTTTGGCTGTTGAGCCTGATTTCTTGGCGATCCTTTTTACAGCAGTAGAGCTGGCCCCGTTCATTTGGACAGAATTTTCGGGAGGATAAGTGGAGCCTTGCGGCGTAGCGTTATCCACGGCGCCGCCGCCCGCTCTGTATAGCGGGAGGCGAGCGGCGCGGTGGGTAACGC
>JADZFV010000508.1 GCA_020854255.1 Candidatus Melainabacteria bacterium
CGGCACAGCCTTCAGCGCGTTGATGGAATAAACGCGGCTGCTTGAAAGCAGAATGAAGCCAGAACTGTGTTTGCGTGCGTTTTCCAGGAGATTGATGGTGCCATAGAGATTAGCGTCAAGCACCTGGCGCGGGCTGGAAACACCATCAACGCCTGCCAGGACGGAGGGATTTGCCGCAGCGTCTACAATCCAGTCGACTTTAGGCATTTGCTCCATGTCGCTTTGGAAGCGGACATCGGCATGAAAAACTTCGATACCCAGGGCTTTCAAAGCATCACGATTCAAATGGCTGCCGGCACGCGAAAAATTGTCAAATCCACAGATCTTCAAACCCGCCTGCGATTCAACGAGACAACGTGCCAGCGAACTGCCAACAAAACCACAAATTCCGGAAATGAGAATCCGCATTATCTGCCACAAAAGAGCCAACTCAGGCTCTTTTAACATACACATATAGACTTTTCTTGAAACGCAAGGCCTGATAAAGCGCACATGCGAGAAACTTGCGAAATTCGGCGCCGGCTAAACTGCCACCCAGCGCTCTTTGTTGACGTTGTAAATTTCAGTGAGAATGTCTTTAATGCTCTTTTCGACGCGCCAGCTCGGGTAGTCGTTCATAAATTTGCCGTTGTCGCTAACCCACCAGATATGGTCGCCGATGCGCGATTCGTCCACATACGTTGAATCCAGCTTCTTTCCGGAAATTTCTTGCGACAGCGTAATTGCTTCCAGCATCGAGCAGTTGCTTGTGCGCCCGCCGCCGATGTTGTACACGCGCGCCACTTTCGGATCTTTTATCACTTCATGAAAAGCCCGCACCAGGTCGTCGTTGTGGATGTTGTCGCGAACTTGCTTGCCCTTGTATCCGTAAATCTTGTAAGGTTTTCCAATCACCGCGCAACGCATTAGATAGGCAAGAAAGCCGTGCAATTCAGCGCCCGAGTGATTGGGCCCGGTCAGGCAACCGCCGCGAAAACAGGCGGTGCGCATGTCGAAATATCGCCCGTATTCCTGGACGAGCTCGTCTGCTGCCAGTTTTGAAACGCCGAACAAACTGTGCAAACAATGATCGACTGACATATCTTCGCGAATGCCGTTCTGGTAAGTGTGTGAAGGGTCAATTTCCCAACGGGTTTCCAGCTCCACAAGCGGCAGTCGATTGGGCGTATCGCCATATACTTTGTTGGTGGAAGTAAAGATAAAAACAGCCTCCGGACACACTTTGCGGGTGGCTTCCAGCAGATTCATGGTGCCGTTGGCGTTTACGGTGAAGTCTTCAACAGGATTGGTAGCCGCCCAATCGTGCGAAGGCTGAGCGGCTGTATGAATCACAGCCTGAATGTTTTTGCCGAACTTCAGAAAAACGTCGCCCACCCCGCTGACATCCCGAATGTCGATATCGAAGTGCCTGTACTGCTTTCCAAGCTTGTCTTCAAGGCGCTTGCGATTCCAGACCGTAGACGCGTCCGGCCCGAAAAATTTCTGCCTCATGTCATTGTCGATGCCGATTACATCGTGCCCCAGAGCCGCGAAATACTCGGCAGCCGCCGAACCTATCAGCCCGCCCGACCCGGTGACAATAATTACACTCATCAACTGGCTCCCAATCGCTTAACCCCGACTAGCTTACCAGAGCGCTCAGCCCGCTTCTCAAAGTCTGAGGCATCGTTGCGCAGGGTCCGCCATCGGCACTGGCGCCTTGCCAACTTGAGGATGATATTCTTGCTTCATGTCCTCCGAAAGCGGCAATAATTCATCTCTGTTCAGCATTTTCGCGCCTCAATCAGGCGGTTGGTTTTTCGTCTATCTGCTGGGCGGAATGCTCTTCATGCGCCCCGATATGTTTTTGTGGGACGGTGGCACGTGCCGGCACATCATCAACGGCGAGTATTTTCTCGCCCACCATTCGATGCCGGCTAACAATTACACGTCCGCCATTTTCAATTCCGATCCTTGCTTGACACGCTGCTGGCTGGGCGACGTCATTAGTGGAGCGGTCTTCAGCCAATTCGGCATGACCGGAATCGTGCTTGTATTCAGCATTGTCGGCGCTCTCGGATTGATGTGGAGCTATCAAATGGCGCGCGCTCGCGGCATGGGTCTTTTGGCAGGATTGGTCCTGATCTTGCTTGTCATGCCCGCTGTCGGCATGCACTGGTCGGCACGCTGTCACGTTTACACCTACCTGCCGTTTTTGATTTTGTACTACATTGTCTTTGTTAGCGAACACAAAGTCGCCTGGCGAGCTATAGCTGCAGCGCTTGTTATGGGTGTCTGGGCAAACTTGCACGGCAGTTACACAGTGGGTTTCGTAATGCTAGTCGGAAGCGTTATGGCAAGCGGTGCTCAGCGACTGCTGGGCGGAAAGATTCCATTCATACCGCCCGTCGTTCGCCCGGAGGGTTATACAGGTCGACTTCAGCCGGTTTCCAACCTGGCAATAATCATGGCCGCAGGCTGCGCGGCAACGGCGATAAACCCGCGCGGGCTGTCGTTCTACACCACTGTTATCAATTACATTTCCAACCCGGTCGTGCTCAGCAAAACCGACGAATGGCGCTCGTTCGATATCACAGCCGGCGTCGGCGCCTGGTTTTTCTTGATTCTGGGCGCCATCACGATTATTGCATTGTGGAAAACAAAGGGCGGATTGAATTTCCCAGAGACCGCAGTGATGTGCGTCTTCTTTCTGGGAAGCTTCGTCAGCATGCGCTTCGTTCCTTATTGCGCACTGATGGTAATTCCGTTTCTCAGTCCATACTGGGCGCTTTTGAAACCAAAACTATTGGAGTCGGAAGCAAGAAATCCAATTGAAAAAGGGCTGACGAAACTTGCAAAACTGGAAGCGCGAATCGAAGGTGACGAGCCGAAAGGCTGGAAACTAGCCCTGCTCTACGCTATCATCACAATCGCCATGACTGTCGCTTTCATCACGATGGACATGTTCAAAGTGAAGGACTTCGACCCCACTCGAATACCTGTCAAATTGGTCGAATGTCTGCAAAAGGAAAACCCGCCCGGGCTCGGATTCAACTACGACAACTGGGGCGGATACATTTATTTCAAACTGAAGAAAACAGTCTTCATCGATGACTGGACCGACTTCCTGCCACCAAAATTCATTGACGATTATTTGAAAATATTGCTCACGCAAGATGACTGGGAGCAGCTTTTCAACAAATACAATTTCACGTGGGTGATGGTGCCGAAGGAAGCGCAGCTCGGACAAGTCTTATCGCAGAGAAAAGATTGGGAAGTGAAATGCAAGGACGACGTCGGTGTTTTCCTTGTCAGGAAACCGGCAGCCCCGTAGACGCCATGCGTCGCCCACCCAGAAAGCAATGCCATTTTTCGGAGAAAACAACAGGAGCCAAAGAATGCAGTACGCAAAACTCGGACGAACAGGACTTGAGGTCTCGCGCATTTGCGTCGGGTGCATGAGTTTTGGTGTACCGGAAAGGGGCAACCACGCCTGGACTCTGCCGCCGGATGAGAGCCGCGATTACATCAAACAAGCACTCGATCTCGGCATCAATTTTTTCGATACGGCAAACGTTTACTCTGACGGCACCAGCGAAGAAATCGTTGGTTCTGCGTTAAACGACTTTGTCGATCGCGGAGACGTGATTGTCGCCACTAAAGTGAACGCGCGCATGCGCCCCACTCCGACCGGCATCGGGCTGTCGCGCAAAGCAATCATGCACGAAGTGGATCAAAGTTTGTTCCGCCTTGGCATGGACTACATCGATCTCTATCAAATACACAGATGGGATACCACCACACCGATTGAGGAGACGCTCGACGCATTGAACGATCTGGTCAAATCCGGCAAAGTCCGCTACATCGGCGCATCGAGTATGTTCGCCTGGCAGTTCGCAAAGGCTCTTCACGTCTCCGACAAAAACGGTTGGGCGCGTTTTATCAGCATGCAGAATTACGTCAATTTGATCTACCGCGAGGAAGAACGAGAGATGCTGCCGCTTTGTAAAGACGAAGGTGTCGGCGTGATTCCATGGAGTCCACTTGCGCGTGGGCGGCTGACACGCGATTGGGATGACAAAACAGAACGTTCGCAAACGGACGAATTCGGCAAAAAGCTTTATGCCGTGCAGGCAGATGCAGACAGGAAAGTTGTAGAGCGATTGAGCGAAGTTTCAAAAAGACTGGGCGTGCCCCGCGCCCAGGTCGCACTCGCCTGGTTGCTGCAAAAACCAGAAATCGTCTCGCCCATTGTCGGCGCCACAAAACCGCACCACCTCGAAGACGCCGCTGAAGCAGTTGAATTGAAACTCAGCCAGCAAGACATTGCCGCCCTCGAAGAGCCGTACGTTCCACATGTAGTTAGTGGAATATAGATGGATTGCATAACAAATTGCAGCCACTTTGTCCCTAGTCTTTTAATGGTTTCCCGATGACGAGATACTGCTGCCCGAAGAAATTCCAGACGAAAGGAATTTTCAAATAAGCGCTGATTAGAAATGGATAGGTCGGTTTTTTCCCTTTCATCGTAAAGGGCAAAAAACGCTCGACAACGCGAGTACATTCAAATCCACTTAATTGCAGTGCTTCGACGATAGATCGATCGCTCAACGGAATATAGTGATCGAAAAAATCCCAATATGCGGTATTGCAAAAACGAATGTTTGGTCCGAGCAATATTATAGTGCTGTCCTGTTTCATGACACGCCGCGCTTCGCGAAGGCAGTGAAGTACATCATCTTTAGAGTTTAAATGCTCGAGAAAATTACTGCTGAAGACAACATTCACGGAAGCATCCGCCAACTGCCACGGTTGCGAGATATCTTGCGAAACCACGTTTACGCCTGCAGCCGCCGCGTTTGCTGTCGTAGGATTCAAATCGAGAGCGTATTTTGTCCTCGCATCGATGTTATTGATAAATTCGCAGTAGCCCGCGCCGACGTCCAAAACAGCATCATCCGGACGCACCCACTGCTGAAAAAAGTCTCGCGTCAAAACTTGCCAGACGACCTGCCGCTTCTTTTCACTTTCGGAGAAGCGATTTTGGTAAACAGTTTGCAGGTCTAAAGCCGGATCCATAGTGCAACTTTCCGCGGCAGGAACTTGTTAATGATAGCAAGCTGCTCAGCGCTGCCCCCCCCAGCTTTGCATTCAAGATGCTAATGCACTAAGCGCTCTGCACCATTTCACAGGAGAATTGAGGGATTGAGGCAGACAGTACCAGCACCACTACCTGCCCGCAAATGCGCGCAAGCCGCTACTCTATTGGCGCGAGGGCCCCGGGAGACACTCGCGCTTAGGGTGCGGCACCGCCTGCGGCATGTGCACTCATTCCTAATACCTCAATTTAACATACATTTGTATGTTAGTCAAGATCGTAGATTCATCTTCCTTCTGAAAAGGTAATACGCTCCGCGCGGTTATAGTTTGCGTTTTTCAGCGCAGTAAGCCCCTTCAGCTGTCAGGATTTCTTTGCCATCAAAACCGCAATTCGCGGTCGAGCGCAATATAGATTACACCGCCGTCATCCACCATCTGGGCGCTCTTAGTAAACTATCTTTCGGGAAGCCTCTCGACATCGAAAGCAATCGTAAAGCGGCAGTGACGGCAACGCAAAGGGCAAAGCCCGCACTCAATCCCGAAAAATTCGCAAACGAGATCAGGCGCCTGGTTCTCGTCGAATCGAAGCGCGCAGGCGTCGGACATATCGGCTCATCACTCTCGATTGCAGAAATTGTCGCGCTTCTCTACAGCAGCGTCTTGAACATAAAATCGCCCGACGATCCGGAGCGCGACCGTTTCATACTTTCAAAAGGACATGCTGTGCTGGCGCTCTATGCGGCGCTGCATTTGAGAGGTTTCCTGACAAGAGAAGAGCTCGGCACATTCTGCGACGACGGCACCAGTCTGTGCGGACACCCGGAAATCGAAGTGCCCGGCGTCGATTTCGCCACCGGCTCCCTGGGCATGGGACTGTCATTTGCAGTCGGCTCCGCGCTTGCCGCCAGAAGGACAAATTCTTCACGCAAAGTCTTTGTGCTGGTAAGCGACGCAGAACTCAACGAAGGTGCGCTCTGGGAATCCGTGCTTTTCGCCGGTCACCACCGTCTTTCAAATCTGGTTGTCTTTGTCGATCAAAACGGGCAGCAAGCACTGGGCTATACAAAAGACGTGCTGGACACAAGTTCGGTCGAGAAAAAATTCTGCGCCTTCAATTGGGACACACACGTGGTGGACGGGCACGACTCAAGGGCTATGCTCGATGCCGTCGGCCGGCTTGATTACAAGTCCGGTGCACCGCATGTCTTCATTGCTCGCACCACCTTTGGCAAGGGCGTCTCCTATATGGAGAACCAAATACAGTGGCATTACCTGCCGATGGCAGACGAGCAGTTTAAACTGGCCATGAAAGAAATAGAAACAGACGCAACGGAGGCTCAACCTTAACCTCGAATACCTTCGCGGTGACGCCAAAACTCTATGCGAAAAGCTTTTATAGAAAAACTGATTGAGCTGGCGGAAAAAGACCGCCGCATTCACCTGCTTACCGGCGACCTGGGATTCTTCGTCGTCGAGCCGTTTGCCGAACGATTTGCCGACCGGTTCATCAACGCAGGCGTCGCCGAGCAAAACATGATGGGCATGGCTACAGGCATGGCCGAAGCCGGTATGATTCCTTTTGTTTATTCGATTGCCACTTTCGCAACGCTCAGACCCTACGAATTCATTCGCAACGGGCCGGTACTGCATAATTTGCCGGTCAAGATCGTAGGCATCGGCGGCGGCGTTGAGTA
>JADZFV010000509.1 GCA_020854255.1 Candidatus Melainabacteria bacterium
GATGAAGAGCTGGCCCGGCCGGCCCTGACCATCAAAGAAGCCTCCTATCTTTTAGGGCGCTCGGTCAGAGCGCTCGAGCGCAGCATCCTCGGTCGCTGGGGCAATAAACTCCCGGAAGGCTGGATAGCCAAGAAAATTTCAATCGACGGAAATGACGAATGGCGCGTGATTCCGCCCGACAGCTTCAAAGTCAGGCATCGCTCTAAAGACGAAGAGCCCGAAAGAGACATCGAAGGTGACGACTTGATACCCAATTTACTGGAAGAAGCGCTAAATCTAGCTCTTCCCACCACCAAACCAAAAGAAGGCTTTGTAATCAAGCACTCCGACGATGGGCTCGACAACTCGACTATCATCATCGACCGCTCCGAAGAAGTGGAGCAATTGCTTAAAGAACTGGTAAAAGTGCACAAAGCACTTGCCGATGAAACTCGCCAGCATGTCGAAGATTTACGCATGCTCAACGAAATGACCAATTCTATGCGCCTTCTGGAAACCAATCAGCACAATACGCAGCTGCTCAAAGACGAACTCATCAATGCCCAGCGCGAGCTGGTTTCCTTCAAACACCAGTACGAAGCATATTTGAGCTTGCCCTGGTGGAAACGCCTGTTTCGCCGTTTTCCATAATTGTTCGTGCGCTTCGAGCGCCCGCTCCAGCCGGCACGGCGCTAAGGATTTACTGTCCAAGCAGCCAAGATGGCGGCGCTCTTACTTTTTCCTACGCGCGCAACCCGGGGGCGGTAAGATAACATGATGGTGTCTTAAAACAGACGCCGGCGGAATCAAGGAGGATTTATGGCATCCACAATCAAGAGGTTCAAAATTACATACTGCGGAGCTTGAGGCTATCAAGCCAGAGCTGTCAGGTTGGCAGCGGAATTGGAAAGTCAGTTTTCCGAGGAATCAGAGCTTATCAAGTCAAGCGGTGGTGTCTTCGAAATTGAGGACAGAGGCGAGCTTATCTTTTCAAAGAGTAAACTCGGCAGATTTCCCGAAGATGATGAAGTCGCCAAGATCATTCATCTGACCGCCAGTGGTACTCCGCTTTCCGAAGCGCAGAAAGCAGCAGCAGAATCCGCACATGGAGTTTCCTTTGCCGACTGGCTGAAGGGTATCTTGCACCTCAAGTCCCCGAAGAACACGTAGACTCAGCAAAGCGCTCAGACAAAAGAGGACGGCAGCGAAGTGGATCTGATTTTCGAAGGTCGATTGTCAGACCATATTGCCATGAAGGACGTCTTGCTGCGCGTGAAAAGCGAACCAACTCCCGGCATGAAAATCTTGCGAATCAACAGGCAGCGCGATGGGTTGTCAGGCAAGATCGCAATTGACGGCGGCAAATACGTCACGGCCGCCTCCGTTGTCGACAGTGTTGAAACTGGCTACACAGCGCTCCGGTTGCTGCTTTCAGTAAGCGAGGGGAATTTCACTCTTCTCAATGCAAAGGCCGGCGATTCAATCGAATTGCAGCCCAATCTGCATATTGAAATCGATATGTTGCTCAAAACCATGCCGCATCTGCCCGACAATCCATCCAAGTTATTTGATGAAAGAGCGCTTCTGGACAAGGTCTTCGGGCAAGATTTCACGCTTTCTGATTTGCCTGTGCATATTGACGAAGAAGAAGTGTCCACCCAACCGCCTCTGACCATTTCCCAGAGCAATAAAATTCCGGACAACGCCGCCTGGGCTTTGATGCAACCACTGATCGACAACGAATCGTTTCCTCCGGGCATCGCCAGCGGTCAGGAGGTGGAAAACGCGGGCGTAAGCCGCAACCCTCGCAAAACTATCACCGGCTCCCCGGCGCTCAGGCAGTCGCAATATCTTTCCAAGGAAAAACCAGAAGCGATAAACATCAACATGCCGATGCTGGTCGTAGCCGTAATCATCCTTGTGGTGTTGGCAATTGGAGTGGCGCTTTATCTCTTCAAGTGATATTGAATATACAGAAAATGGTTGAAACCGCCCCGGCGTTAAAAATAGCAATTGATGGTCCGGCAGGCGCCGGCAAATCGACAGTGGCCCGGCTGGCGGCAAAAAAGCTCGGTTATTTGTACCTGGACACAGGTGCGATGTACAGAGCTGCCACTGTTCTTGCTTTGAGAAAAGGCTTGAGCATGGAAGAGCCTGAAGAAATTGCCCAAGCCGTAGCGCATGCCAAAATCGACCTGGTCCACGAGACAGGCGCGGACGGCAGCCCGCTTCTCAAAGTCTTTCTTGACGGCGAAGACATCACCTTTGAAATTCGCTCGCGCGAAGTCAGTCTCCTGGTCAGCCCACTTTCCACAATCGGCCCGGTGCGAGATTCACTGGTGGAGCAGCAAAGACGGCTCTCTGAGGAAGGTGGCGTGGTTCTGGATGGGCGCGATATCGGCACAGTCGTGCTTCCCAATGCGGAAGTGAAAGTCTTTCTCACGGCATCAGCGGCGGAGAGAGCAAAACGCCGAATGAAAGACTTCGAGACACGAGGGGAAAACGTCTCCTTTGATACGGTGCTCAAAGAGATTGTCGAACGCGATAAACGTGATTCGACAAGAGAAATAGCTCCGCTCAAAAAAGCTGCCGATGCCCACGAAGTAGTAACCGACGGAATGACGGTGACTGAAGTGGTCGAAAAGATTCTTGAATTTTGCTCGCATGCCAGAGCGCACGAACGTTCTCGGCGCGAACTCATATAGAATCTCTCACAGAATAAATACACCGTCGGCGTTTAATGATCGCGACCAACTTTTGCCCAATGCGCAAAGTTATCTTCTGTGCATCTATTACCCGGCTGCAGGAGTCTCATCTGTGACATTTATTGAACCTGCAAGCCCACCATTTGAAGACCAGACAAGGGGACAGGGACATTCAGTATTGATGCCGGAAAAAACAATCCTGAGGATACATGAGAAATTGAGATCTCTGCCCCGTCAAACGATCACCAGCGCCGAATTGTTCGCATTGCAAAGACGTTTTGACCGTTTTATCAACCAGCTGAATCCGCCCCGGACAGGAAAAATTTAGACAGCTGAAGCACAGTTTTGGAGAAGGACCACAGCAAAGGCAACCACCAATCAGCCGGAGGTTGCCTTTACTGCACCCGGGCACGACGTCGCCAATTGCTATACTAAGTCTGGTTTTAAAGGTTGAGATCCCATCAAACTTACCAGACAGATCTTGATTCTTGCCCTCGCACCAGTCGTTATTGAAGTCGGTCTGGTCGGCTGGCTCCTACACACTTTTTCTCTATCCGAACAAGCGCGCACCGATCTTATCGAATCGCGCAGCATGGTCGGCCATATCAATGGGTTGCTTTCGATGCATCTCGAGAGAACTCAAATGATGTTTTTGCAATTTGCTGGCTTGATACCGAAAGACGACAGCAAAATTCGCGAATTGAATTTCCGCACTGCCGCCGAAGTTAAGGTGATCGCGCAGCTTTCTTCGCATTCGAGAACCAAGCAAGCCCAGTGGTTGCAACTGACAAGGACGGTTTATGGCGTGATGGAAGGCTTCGATCGACTGCGCAACCGCTATTACGCGGGAGACAAAATCGGCGCCCTCAATTTGATAAAAGCAGAGCGAACCAGGATCAACAATTTCTACGCTATGGTCGATGATATGGTCAGCCAGGAAAGTGCAAAAGAAATTGAATTGCAGCGCCGATTAACCGAGACTAACGAGCTGTCCGTCAAGATTCTTTGTGGCTTACTCATGCTCATCGTCGGCATCGCTATCACCGCAGCACTTTATGTCAATCTAAAATTCACACGCCGGCTGGACATACTCATGAACAACACAAGAAGAATGTCTGCCGGTCTTGCGCCTCTAGCGCCGATTTCAGGCGGCGACGAATTAGCCGAGATCGACGAAGTTTTTCACCAGATGCATGACGCGCTTACAATTTTGCGCAGACATGAAAGAGCCATGCTGGAAAATGCCGCCGAAGCAATTTGCTCTCTGGATACGGGTCTTAGCTTCACAAGTGTAAACCGGGCCACGGAAAAAATCTGGGGGTATGCAGCCGACGAATTTCTAGGGCGCAGGGTAATCGAAATAATTGCCGACGATTGCAAGCAAAAGTTCGCAGAGGAACTATCACTGGCAATCGGCTCAGACACTGAATTTCGTACGGAGACTAAAATCAAACGTAAAGACGGCGAGCTGTCCGAAACATCCTGGAGCGTATCCTGGTCGAAAGAAGAAAGCGCGCTTTACTGCGTCGTGCAAGACATCAGTGCCAGAAAAGAATTGGAAAGACTGAAACAAGATTTCTTCGCCATGGTCAATCACGATCTGCGCACACCACTGACATCAGTGCAAATGGTTCTCGATTGGGTGGAAATCGAGATGGCGCAGCAGATGCCAGACAATCTTTTGAAATCGGTAAGACGCGCTAAAGGCTCATCGCAAGAAATGCTGATCCTGGCCAATAGCCTTCTTCAAATGGAAAAGCTGGAATCGGGCACATTTTCACTCGACCGGGCCAAAACTGATCTGGCTGAAGTCTTGCGCGACAGCATGGCACAGGTCGAAGCACTGGCCATTCCTAGAGGTATAGAATTGAAAGCCGACCTGACAGAAGTAATCGCTTGCATCGACGAGTCGCGCATCAAGCAGGTGACAACGAACATTTTGACAAACGCCCTCAAGTTCTCCCCCAACAATTCAACCGTTAGCGTCTCACTCGCTTTAGAGGGGGACACTTGCAAAATAATGATAAAGGATGAAGGGGTGGGCATTAACAGCAACGAACTCAAATATGTGTTCGATCGCTTTCGTCAGGTGGGCGGCGCTGACGGCAAAAAGCAGGGTTTTGGTCTGGGCCTTTCTATCTGCAAATCGATAATTGAAGCCCATGATGGGCAAATTGGCGTCGAATCGGAAGAAGGCAAAGGCAGCACATTCTGGTTCACTTTAAGTGCAGCACCGGCCGGCCAAATGCCGAGCCGTCCTGAGTAAGCTATGATTTGATAGCTTATCGAACCTCTTGCCATGGCCAAAATACTTGTAATAGAAGACGATACGGCGCTCGCCGAAATTATTCAGGGTTGGCTCTCACGCGAAAAACACCAGTGTGAGGTCGTCAATGATGGCACGGACGCGCGCACGCGAGTCAAGACTTACGACTACGACATGATCATTCTTGACTGGGAATTGCCGGGCGTGAAGGGTATCGACATTCTCAAGGAATATCGCGCCTCCGGCGGCGCAGCGCCTATACTCATGTTGACCGGGCGCTCCGACATTACAGACAAGGTGACGGGCTTCGATACCGGCGCCGATGACTATTTGACCAAGCCTTTCCACGCCCGCGAGCTGACAGCCAGAATTTCGGCGCTCTTGCGCAGGCCGCATGGTCAAGGCGACGACAATGTCAAACAGGACAGATTTGAGCTGGACAGAAAGGGCGGCGTCCTGCGCATCGGCAACAAAAGGATTGCCCTTTTGCCAAAAGAACTCGCACTTTTGGAGTTTCTCATGAAACACCCGCGCGAATTGTTTTCTCCGGATGCGCTTCTCAATCGCGTCTGGCCTACAGACTCGGAATCCACCGATATGGCGATTCGCTCTTGCGTCAAACGTTTGCGCCAAAAATTAGCCGCTGAAAACGAGACCGATGTACTGAGAAACGTACACGGACACGGCTACGGCTTTTTTCCGGACTGAAGGCGGCGCATCGCCTGGGTCTGATTTGACTGATGCGTTAATTTACCTGGCATTAGCCCGCGGTAGATAGACTAAAGCGAGTCATGCCGGTACTATGATGCAAACTTTGCATCATGCAGTAAAGACAAAACATGGGTTGCCATGGCGAAAATTCTTCTGGTTGAAGACGACATCGATCTGACCAGCACGATGAGCGATTTCCTCGAGCACGAGGGATACACGGTCGAGCACGCAGGCGACGGTGCCGAAGCAGACTTTCGTTTGTCATCCTTCAAGTATGATTTGATCATGCTCGACTGGAATCTTCCCAAGATGTCTGGTCTGGATGTTTTGAAAAACTATCGCCTCTCAGGAGGCAGGACACCAGTCTTGATGCTGACAGGTCGAGGCGGACTTTCCGACAAAGAGTCGGGGCTGGACATGGGCGCCGATGACTATTTGAGCAAACCCTTTCATCTGACAGAACTTTCTGCACGCCTGCGCGCGCTTCTGCGCAGAAGCTACGACTTTCCCGATGGCGACGTCACCATCGGCGTCAGAAACTTAGAGCTCTCCTCTGCCGCACGAAAGCTGACCGTAGACGGAATGAACGTGCATTTGTCTCCGAAGGATTTTGCCCTGCTTGAATTTTTGATGATGCATCCAGACACTACCTTCAGCTACGAGGCACTTGCGCAAAGAGCCTGGGATGGTGATGGAGAAACATCCGAAGAAGCGGTTAGATCGGCCATCAAAAGAGTGAGAAAAAAAATTGGAGACGTCGAAGGAACAGTCATCGAAAATCTCTCCAGAGAGGGTTATCGACTCAATTCCAAAAGACCGCTTTGAATTAAAGTCGGGAAATCAGTTTTGGTCAGGCAATCTCTTTTGCGGCCGCGGCGCTTGAAAGGATGAGCAGAGCCACGATGCATTTGCAAAACATCAAAAATCTTCTTTCACTTCATCACGCGAAAGAAGCCGTTCTGCTTGCATCGCCAGTTCGATGAATTTCTCAGGAACATTCGGCGCGCGCGTAAATTGACGGCAAAGGTCGACTGTTCTTCTAAGGGCTCTCACCACATCGCCTTCGTCATAAGTCGTGGCCAGCCGCATCTGATCCCAGGTTGCGCCATGCGCCCACATTTCGGTCAGCCCGGAGAATGTCGGAGCAATTGAAATCGGTACGTCCACATCGAAATCTCTCTGCGTGCGAAAAAGCTTCTTTCCGAGCTGCAAGATATTCTCGAAGGCCAGCTCCGCCTCAGGGCTTACGCGCGCTCTAATCGGATCGTGGAGGCGCCCTTCCTCGGTGACCAGTGCGGTCATCATGGCGGCGAACTGAGGCGCCGTGAGGTGATCGAGCACACCGTTTATGGCGACCTCACAGAGAAACAGCTCGTTGCTTCCCCTGATGGATGCCGCCATCTGCCCGTACTTAGTCGGCTTGTCGCCGTCCAGATAACCTTTCAAACGCAAAATGTCAGTCAATGCTACGAAAGTCCGCCAATATCGTGTTGTTTCGCGCTGAATTCTGCGATCGAATTCTTTGATGCGCCTGTCCAATTGCCTTTGACGTTCAGTCTGCTTGCTGCACGGCTTCTGCACCGGACATCCGTGACAGGGCATGGCATAAGCTTCAGAAAGCAACCCGGAAATTTCATCGCGTACTGAGACAAGCGCTTCTTCCGCCTGCGGATCGGCTTTAGCTTTGCCGGATTTGAGCCCGCGCTCCATGATTTTCAACTGCTTGTGTTTGGTCCTTATCGCTTCAAGCCGTTTTGCATACAACGGCAAATCGCCGATCTGATCAGGGCAGAGCGGGTTGTTCAAACGCTCCAGCTCCCTTTCCCAGCCCATCTTCTGTTCGTACAGAGGTTCCAATTGCTGGTTGATGAGAAACTGTCCAAAACTTCTTTCGATCAGATCGCGCGTTTCATCCAGCGTGTGCCTTTCCAGCAAATTGAGGACCATGCCGTAAGAAGGAGTGAATCGGCTGGAAAGCGGATCTGCATCGGCAGCCGCCAATTTGGCGGCATCTTCGACACTTTCAAACGGGTGATGAAGAACGACCACATTGCCGACTTCGTCCATGCCGCGTCGGCCGGCCCGTCCGGACATCTGCAGAAACTCTGAGGCGCGCAATTGGCGGTGACCTTCATCTGCGCGCTTGGAAATGGAACTGATGATTGTTGTGCGGGCCGGCATATTGATCCCGGCGGCAAGAGTCTCGGTGGCAAAAACAACCTTGAGCAGACCGCGGATGAAAAGCTTCTCCACCATCGCCTTCCAGCTCGGCAGCATGCCGGCGTGGTGCACGGACATGCCTTCGAAAAGGTAAGGCAAGTGCGGATGGTTTTTTAAATTAGGATAGTCCCTGGTAAAACCTTCAACCGCTCGTTTCAGCTCTTCCTGCTCTTCTTTCGAAAGCAAAGGAATGCCGCGCGCTTTTTTCATCGCTTCTTCGCAGCCGCGCCTGGAGAACAAGAAGTAAATCGCAGGCAGCATATTACGCGCAGACAATTGTCCGAGCACATCACCGGGATGCGCTCCTAAAGCCGGTATGGAGCGATGCTTGCGATCGCGGTGGATGACCTTCTTGTTGCCGAACCGGTTTTTCAAAAGTGTGTTGACCACTTTGCCGGGACTGAGCAGAGGATAAACCCGGCGATCGCCAAAGTAATAAAAACGCAGCGGCACCGGGCGGAACGTGGAGAGAACCAAACCGGTAGGTCCATGAGTCTCGTCGATCCAGGTCGTCAATTCGTCGGCATTGGCGATCGTCGCCGAAAGAGCGACCAGCTGAATGTCCTTGGGTGCGTAAATGATCGATTCTTCCCACACCGTGCCACGCTCAGGGTCATTCATGTAATGGCATTCGTCCAAAACCACAGAAGAGACATCTTGTAGATTCCTGCGCTTATCACCAAGAATGGTGCCGTACAGCATATTGCGAAAAACTTCGGTAGTCATTACAACCACCTGCCCATCACGGTTTATAGATATATCGCCGGTAAGCAGTCCGACCTTATCTTCGCCGTACTTGGCGCGAAAATCGTGAAACTTTTGGTTGGAGAGAGCTTTCAAAGGCGTGGTGTAATAACAACGCTTGTTCATGCTCAGCGACTGCTCGATGGAAAACTCAGCGATTACTGTCTTGCCTGCGCCGGTGGGCGCGCAGACCACGACGCTCTTGCCTTCCTCAAGATGCTTAATCGCCTCGAGCTGAAAATCATCGAGCTTAAAGTCGAACAGATCGGTTGGGCTAAATTGCACCTTGTTTAGTTGTTACCCCTGAGCTGGCGTTTTTCTGCGACTGGTTGGAAGTATATGCAATGGGCTTTTGCCGGGCAATCGGTTTGCATTCCACTTGCCAGCGCATGGATACCGGAAACAAGTAATCATCATAGTATAATTGCGTTCAGAAGATTGCGTTGCGGGACGTGGCGCAGGGGTAGCGCGCACCTTTGGGGTGGGTGAGGCCGGAGGTTCGAATCCTCTCGTCCCGACCAATTGGGAGCGCCGCCATCTTGGCGGCGTTTTTGTATCGCAAAAAAAACGATCAAGTAAAAAAATGCCGGCAAAGCCGGCGCTCCGAGCTATTCAATTCGATAGATGCCGGTGAAGCCGGCGCTTGTAAATTTAAACGCGGGCGCGACGGCGCAATCTGGCAGAGGACAGCCGGTTGGGGCAGTCACCTGACTGAGCGTTTTGCTGATGAGAGACGGGCAGATTGGGTGAAAATTTTTGTATGCCCTGGTTCTCTGCAAAATTTTGCCCGGCTTCTTGCTCCGGGATCGGTGGAAATTGCGGCAGCGATGATTTTTGAGCAGCCCTATAAAAAACCGGCTGCGAGGAGTTGGCAAGAGAATTGATTGTGTGTGTTTGACTCTTATCCATATCTATAGAATGGATACTGTCGAAGCACGGATTTAGATGCACAAAAGCACGCAGCTTGAGCTTGATGATGGCCCTTATGTGGCTATCCAAATGCTCAAGAGCCACTGTAGATTCGCCGCCTGTCGGCATTATCTGTTCCTCACCCAAAATGTAGTAAAAGTGGATCCGCTGGATATACAGCACAGGGACTGCGTTTTAATCTAATTCCGCGCCCTTAAACGCCAAATGTTAGCAGGGATTAAATGGTAGTCAATCTTGACAACCGGGTGGATTCAAAGATTTAATTTCGTGCTTATTGCTCGGGCGGGCTGAACTTGCGATGAGCGCAGACGCCGTCGTTCTGCATGATTTCTTTCAGTCGCTTCAGCCCTGTGTGTACGGCCCGCGACACGCCCATCTCCGAAAGACCAAGCACAGTAGCTGTTTCCTTCTGAGAAAGGTCATAGAAAAACACGAATTCCACGATTTGCCGCGTTCTTTCTCCCAGCTTCTTGAGCGCCTGGGCAACAAGTTCGCGCTCTTCATTGGACATCAACTGATCCTGATAACGCCTGTCCGGAACCGTTTCGCTCAGGCTGCGGCGGTCTTCACGGTCGTCGTCTTGGTCTTGAGAATCGAAGGATTCGTAGTGAACACGGGCTTCCCAGGACTGTTGAGCCTCCAGAACTTCCTGGACCGTGAAGCCGGAATAGACCGCCAGCTCGTTGACCGAAGGCACATGGTCCAAGACTCTGGTCAGCTTTTCTTCCAACTGTGCAAGCTGAGAGTTCATCTCTGTAAGGCGTCTGGGCACTTGAACCAGAGAGCAATGGTCGCGCAGATAATGGCGAATCTCGCCTCTAATGTAGCAAGTGGCGAGTGTTTTGAAGCTGGCCGAGCGGGCGCGCCGCGGGTCATAATATTTGATTGCCTTGAGCAGCCCGATAGAGCCGACCTGTACGAGATCTTCGGTATAGTCGGGATTGAATTGCGCATAACGCCTGGCGAACTGCCGAACCAGAGGCATGTACTGGCGAACCAGATCGTCAGTCTCTTCCTCTTTCAGGTAGGCAGGAGCCTGCTTCGGTGAGCGCTTATTTGGATTTGATGTCTCGGGATAAGAGGTTTCCACAGTGGCTTCCTATTGTTTATGGATTCGCTTCTTGCCCCCCAATCCCGTTTTTCCCTTGACAACCTCGATTTAAACAGTCTTGTGCTTTGGAATTCGCCACAGTTGTGGGGTGCAGCACATTAATTCCGATAGAATTGGCCTGGACCAGGGTTTTCCGCAGTCCGCATTTTTGCGGCAAAGGATCACATTATTAGCACGAAAGAACCGCCTCAGCACTTAAAAGCACCGCGCACAGTCGACAAGCTGATCGTCATGTGGGCGCGCGTTTCAGCCCAGAAGCAGTTGCTCGTTTTGGGTATTCTTACCATCTCGGCGCTTGTCACTTTCACCGCCTGGGTATGGGTTGACCGTGCGCAAAGGGTCCTCAACTCATCTGTAGAACAATTCGGAGTAGCTCTAGCCCACGCTCTTGCTCGAGGCGGCGCCGAGTCGCTCACCCATGAGGGCAACCTGGAAGGACTCAAATACTACATTTTGACCGAGCGCGAGAAGACACCTTCGATCGTATACATTGTTTTTTGCGACCAGTCAGGCAGGGTCTTGCTGGACAGTGAAGTGATCAAAGCTCAAAATGGCGACACGCGGCCAATCTTTCCAATCTTCAACGAACCGCCCGGTAAGTACGCCACGCCCAACGTCTACCCCAGTCCGTATGGATACAGACCGGTAACCAACATCGCTGTACCGATGGAGAGAAACAACGAAAAGCTTGGCATGTGCTGGGTTGGATTGGATAGCAACGCTTTCACTATACTGGGAACGCAAAAAGAAACACGCAACTTTCTTGTTTCAATATTCGGTCTGGTTGGGCTTTTGGGCGCCCTGGGCCTGTGGGCGAACTATGCTCTGATCAATCGGCCTCTGCGCGTCCTCTCTCAAGGTGCCAGTGAAATTGCCGCCGGACGTTTCGGTCACCAGATCAAATCGCAGCGCGCCGGTCGTGAGATCGACCACGTGGTCAATGCTTTCAATTACATGTCCAGCCGCCTGCAGCAGTACGACAAACAAAATGTCGACACCTTAATGGCTGAGCGCAATAAGTTTATCTCCGAGCGCAACAAGCTGGAATTGGTTTTGATGTCCATCGCCGACGGCGTCGTGGTTTGCGACCGCGACAACAAAGTGCAGATTGTCAACGCCGCCGCCACTCAATTGTTCGCCAAAGAAGCAAAAGAATTGCTCGGCAAGCCCCTGGTTTTTTGCACGGAAGAACCGGACTCGCCGCAAATCTGCCGAGTCGTCCAGGCTTTTACAGACACGGTTTCACCCGGATCCCTCGAGCCTGTCGTTCAATCCATCCACCTGGGCGATCTCACCGTTCGTCTGCACATTGCGCCTATTAGTCTCAATCAAGAATTTCTCGGCTCGGTAATGATCATGCACGACGTCACGCGCGAAGCCGAATTGGAAAAGATGAAAAATGAGTTTATATCAAACGTTTCACACGAATTGCGCACGCCGATTACTTCCATCAAGACTTACGTGGATACGCTATGCAATCACGGCGAAAAACTGGATCCGGATATATATCGAGAATTTCTCGAGATCATCGACAACGAAGCCGATCGCTTGATGTACCTGGTCAACGATGTTTTAGAACTGAGCCGCATCGAGGAAGGCGACAGGGAGTTGGAGCTAATTGCCTTCCCCGTTTCTGACGCAGTCGAACAAGCGGTACGCTCAGTCAACCTGATGGCTCGCGACCGCGAACTGGAATTGAAAGTAACGCAAGGTCCTGACATACCTGATGTATATATGAATCGCGAATCAATCGAACGCGTAGCTATAAATCTTCTCACCAACGCGCTCAAATATACGCCTGCCGGCGGCACCATCGAAGTGTTGATCGATCATCTGGCTGAAACGAAAGAAGTGCAGGTCGCCATTAAGGACAATGGCATCGGCATTCCAGAGGAATGCCTGCCTCAAATTTTCGACCGCTTCTACAGGGTGGAAAGAAAGGTTCATACAATCAAAGGAACTGGTTTGGGTTTGACCATCGTCACCAAAATCATTGAAAAACACAAAGGGCGCGTGACAGTCGAATCGGCGCTGGGGCAAGGCTCTACGTTCTCGTTTTTCCTGCCTACCGGCAATCCTTATGAAGATCAGGATCCGGTGAGAGAAGACACCATTTCACCTTCGATGGAAGGGAATGCACTGTCCAAGCCAAATTTAACTTCTCATGAATTAGCTTCATAAATTTCTTTTTTCTCACCTTTGTAACCCAACGCGCAAAGCGCGATACTAAGCCCGTCCTGTGCCTCTCCCCTCCACTTGGCATCCGCCCGGCGGGAAGATTAGCAATATATGGCCTCTTCACCGCGTTTCCAAGAAATTACCGTGTTATCATTTCTCCATTGACAAGGCTAAAAGCCCTGTCAGTTGACAGTTCCTGACCGATTCCAAATCCATAAGCGAATGGTCCGAGTTATATATCCTGGCTCATTCGACCCTATGACTTTTGGGCATTTGGACATTGTTCAACGGTCAAGCAAACTGTTTGATGAAGTGATCATGGCAGTCGTAGGTAACCCCGGTAAATCCCCGCTGTTGCCGATTGAAATGAGAATGGAGTTAATCAGTGAAGCGGTAAAGGATCTGAAAAACGTTTCTGTAGGTTCTTTTCAGGGACTTACGGTTGACTACGCCAGAGACAACGACATCAAAGTTCTGATAAGGGGGCTGAGGGCTATTTCCGACTTCGAAGCGGAGTTGGGAATGGAGCAGGCCAATAAGCAACTGTTTCCTGAACTAGAAACTATTTTTCTCATGACAAAAGCCGAGTATTCTTTTATCAGTTCATCCACTGTGAAGGAAATTGCCCGCCTCGGCGGTGACGTATCCCAGTTTGTCCCCCCACCTGTGAACGAATACCTGAAGAGGCATTTCAGCAGAGGCACCAAATAGATGACGACGCTAACCGTATCTCCGCAACAGCAACAAGCAACTGCAGCTACCTACAAGCAAACATCGATATACAAACATCTCGATCTGCTTGAGCATCTTATTGATGACGCTGTAGGCGTGTACAAATACAAACTCATCAATGCTGACGAGTTTCTCGATGTGCTCGACAAAGCCCGCGCTCGCTTGCCGGAAGAATTGAAAGAAGCTGGAGACGTTCTCCAGCGACGCGACGAGATTCTGGGCGAGTCCCAGCGCCGCTCCGAACAAATTATCGCGACTGCCCGCCGGCAAGCCGAAAACATGTTGCACGAATCCGAGCTTCTCAAAGCCGTGCAGGCTGAAGTCGAGCGTATCCGCAAGCAAGTAGTCTCGGAAGTCGAACAAATGCGCAGGGAAGCCCTGGCTGAAGCTGAAAAGATTCGCCTGGAAGCAGAAGAGCATGCTGCCGCCACCCGCGAAGGTGCCGACCACTATGCCGAATCTGTGCTGACCCGCATCGACTCCGATTTGCAAAATCTCGGACAACGTCTGGTTGAATCACAGACCATCGTGAGAAACGGACAGCGTCTGCTCGGACAAGTGAAGCGCCACCCGGCGGCACCTGTTTTGAATGCAGCGGCAGCAGTCTCAGGACTGTCCAGCCCGCTTCTTTCACCGAGACCAGACCAACAGCCCTAGTTGCAAAAACAACAAGAAATTGAAAACTCCCAGGTCACCCCGGGAGTTTTTCTTTTGTGGAATGGAGCAAAACTGAGGGCTGGCTCGGTTTTGCTCACATATCGCTCACAGGCGAATCCAGGAGTTAGCTAGCGAAGCTCATCAAGGCAGTTTTTACAGCATCGTTGGAAACGGTGCTAAGCAGTCGTTCGAAATTGCCTTCAGTAATGAAACCGTGATTGACTTTGAGACCAGCAATGTCCGGGTTGTTGGCGTCTTCTGCATAAACTGCCTTGATTGCATTTGCAAGTGCACGCACCTCCATTACGTCATAGGTGCCACCGGCGGCTGCAAGAATTCTTTCCGCGGATTGCCACGGACCTTCGCCGCGACGCACTCTGGACAGGGCCATAAGTTCGTCACTAGGAGTATGGGTATCATCTACAGGAGGAGTGAAATCAGATTGCTCTTCATTGGCAAGAATTTCGATTCCGTCTTTGGTAACGATGGCTGGAGCAATTGCTCTTCTGGCAATCACCGCTGCTTCGTCGAAAGCTGTACTACGCAATACGCCTTTCGGCAGTGCTTCATCTGGAACAACTGCATCTGCAGCTTTGCCTTGTGCGAGCAATTCGTCAGGGGTAAGTCCATCTGCAGCTCTTCCTTGTGCGAGTAGTTCGTCTGGGGTAAGTCCATCTATAGCTCTCGTGAGTTGAGCCATTTCGACTGGAACTATTCCGGCTGTTGAATTGATTGCGGCCAATTCTTCTGCTGTTGGAGTTCTTGCGGGGACAATGACCGGAGCCTGATCAACCTGTTGAGTCACTGTTCTCAGTGTCTCATCAGGAAGCGTGATGTTTCTCTTCGGCATTACCAAAGTCGAATCAGCTAACCCTGATTCCAAGCCTTCAGGAAACATTTTTGCGAGTTCCGACTGGTTTATCGATGAGGATGGAATTTCACTAACGGAAGAGAAATTTGATTCCAGACTGCCACCATTGATTGGTGCCTCGGGACGGCCAGGGATAACGTCACCTAAAAGTCCGGAAGAATCAGCCAGATCATCGGCTTTTCTCGTTGTTGCAGCTGCCATTACTTCTGCATAGTCATCTGCAACAGTTGAACGCACTAGAGCCTCTAAGAATCCACCTGCCTTCGCAGCCTTAAGCCCTTGCACCAGGGCGATGCCGGCATCGGGAATCAAGAACAAAGCGGCTTCGCCTAGTGAACTCTCAACCATCTCTTCCGCTTGCTCTTGGGTGACCATTCCACCGCCCAGAATGGAAGTCACGATTTCAGCACGTGAGGCTGCTGTAAGAGCGCCTAACGCCACGGTACTTGCACCGCCTGATGGTGCCAAGGTAGCGACCGCAGCAATTATCAGTGCGTAATTGATGGCAGAATTGACGGCATCGGCCATCGCTTGTTTAGATTCACGATTGTTTTCTACGGATTCAAGGAAATAAGCATCAATAGCGGCTAGAGCATCAGCTGGAAGTTTCTCGCGGGCTGCTGAATACTTCGCTAACAGTTCTCCGTTGTCCAACAGAGCTCGCATTGCAACCTCACGAGTGCTGTCGTAGTCAACACCGGTGTCATCGAAAGTTGCAACGCGACGCAAGAATTGATCGATCGGATCTGTAGGTTCTGCGCGCAGCAATTCTGTATACTTGCTGATCTGCGCTTCGTCCTGCCCGATCATTTCATGGAAGTCAGCGTCGAAATCCGCTCCATAAACGGTGTTGTATTCATTACGCATGATAGTTCTTTCAACAGCGCTCATTTCCGACAACATTTGTTCAAACGCTTGATAGTTCTTATTTCCGGACAGAACTTCGAGCCTGACTCTGTCAGCCGGCGTCATATCAAAGTTTTGACTGATGGTCTTGTCAAAGAGTGTTTTGTGCGCTTCGTCTAGATTCTCATGCTCCGCCACATGATCAACAAAGTCGGTCACAAATGAAGTCTTATACTTGCGTTCGTATTCTGTATTAAACTGCTGGCGTTCTTCCAAGCTCATGTTATCGAGCTGCTTGAGGTAGTCCTCGTAGGTGGTTTCTCCGTAGAAACCTTCCTTTCCGGACTCGATGCCCAGGACATACATACGAGCGTAATCGACAGGCTCAGTGTTGCCGTTTTGAGCGATAACAAAGTCAGCAATCTCTTTTTCTTGCGCAGACATATGCTCGAGTTCCCAGTCACGCATGTCGTCAGAAACAAGTTGTGAATACTGGGAGAAACCCTCTACAGCGCCAGAGGGACTCATCATTTGATCGAATCCGGAAATCGTTCCACCTTCCAACATGGGTTGGAAACTTCTTCCCATCGGATCAAGTGCACTTACCATGTTGGTCAAATTGTAATCATAGGCATCCTCACTGAGAGTGCCATTGCTTCGAGCTTCGTGATAGGCCTTCAAACGCTCAAACACCGCTGGATCGCTCATTACAGTGCTGAGCGCCTGCAGGCGATTGTCTTCAGTTATTTCGTCATTCATCCATTTTTTGGCAAGGATGTCGATTGGTTGTTCGCCGGTTGGAGGTTTACCAGTGCGTGCAACTTCTTCGAGCATGGACTGCGCCAACAGCATGGCACCTTGCTCCTGGCGATCGAGCGGGTAGTCAATGAAGTCAAAGATCGGAGGTGTGACTACGTCATCGATTTGTTTGCGAAAATTGGGATCTGATGCATATTTCGCAGCGTCTTCCGCCGACATGTTCATCACTGCTTCGGCAACTGAGAATGCATCACCGTTTCTTCCGCCATTTTGAGTAATGACGTCTGCAAATTCTCTATTTGTTTTTGTTGCAGCCGCGTATTCTGAAGCTTCACTCATTTCAGTAAGTTTTTGCGAAATTGCAGGCAGCGCATCCGGCATCAATTTATTGATTGCAGATTCCAGCGAAGCTTTAAATGTAGACGGCACTCCGTCAACCGATTTCAAACGAGCCCAATCTTCCTCACTCATGCCTTCGATGGATGCGAGCAACGACTGTTCATTCAGGTTGCCATCAAGAGCCTTTTTGGCGATATCAGAAACAACTGTTTGCTTGCCATTTTCCAGAAGGTCTTTCCAAACAATTGCTTTGCGTGCATCTCCGGAGTGCCAGTCGATAGCACCGTTGAGATCATTAAAGTACTTCAGCTGAAACTCTTGCTCGGCCGTCAACGAACCCGGATTAGAGGCTGCAAGCATTCGGCCAGCGATAAAGTCTGCTCGTTCTTTAGGCGAAACGTGCTCGAGCATAAACTCGATATGCTCGTCGACCTTGTCTCCTTGAAGGTAACGAGAAAGGAGATTGGACTCTTGCTCAATAAGTGTTTTGGTCGACACTTCGCCATATCTAAGAATATCTTCCGAGTTGGCAGTGCCCCGAGCATTCATGTTCGTTTTTCCGAACACGCGATTGTATTCATCGACAAATCCCTTATCACCAAGCAAAGCTGCGCGAGCTGCAACTGCTTCCGGAGAATCACCATTTACGATGTCCTGGAATCTGCGCAATGCTTCATCTTGCGGACGAAAGACTGGACTATCCTTAAATTCTTCCACGAGTGCTCGTGCAGCAAGTTCAATAGCTGTGGCATCGCGATGGTCGTCGCCCTTGATGTAGTAATTCTCAAAAAGCGCTTTGTCGGAATCGGACAATGAAGAAGCAACGATTGCCGCGTCAAATGAAGATCCATATCGCGAGTAGTCGCCGTTTAGCCACTGTTGTCTTGCCGTTTCCAACTCGACGGTACTCATCCCGTTGAGCATTGCTCTAAACAATTCGCCGCCAAGCGTGTCACCGCTTTTTGCAGCTTCCAAAGCAATCGCAAGGTTTCCTGCATAATTTGCTTCACCTTCTTGTGGGCTAAGCATGGTTTCGATGGTCGCTAACTTCACGCCACTATTAAGACGCTGCAAGTCTGCGCGCAAACCAGGAGCATCGGGCAATGTATCGTATACCGATTCAAACCGGCGCAACTCATCAGCAGACATATTTCTGAAGATGTTTTCTACGGCGCGGAAGTCGATTTCACCAGGCAAAAGGAGAAAGCCATCCGGGCGAAGGACCTCCTTTAAAACCTCAGCCTTTTCAACAAGCGCGGCGTTGGAAATACTATCGTCAACCAGTTCGAGAGAGCAAAGTGCGTCACCGGATGTGTCCGGCGTTTGAGCAAGAGTTTGCGGCTGACTCAAATCAGCTTCAGAAGCTACATGCTGCGAAGTTTTTGCTACGCAACTTTCACTGATAGACGCTACTTCTGGATTGGTTTCGACGGCCATAGTAAATCGGCTCCTGGGGAGAGGGGAGCTAAAAACGAATATTGCAAGGGGCTGCAAATGCTGCAAAGATGGCAGAGCTTTCTGCGACTTTGAAACATACGCTAACAGCACGGCATGACATTGGCATGACGAACTGTCGTGCCGGTGAATGACCGCTCCGGAAAGTTTCATTGGCAGACTGATCGGGTCAGTCAGAGCTCTGCCTATTTCGACGCCGAGAAACGCCGATCACCACAGGGCCCATTGGCGGCAGAAAGCGCCTGCCCTATCAACAGAAAATCTGTCCTCTCACCAGAGTCCACTGACTAGCCGTTTTGCGCCATTGAGATCAGCAACGCTCTTACATTTTCATCCTTACAGTTTGCAATGATGTTATTGAACGTTGCGTCAGACTTTGTGGCGAAGTTGTACTTGACCCTGAGACCGCTCATATCGCTGCTGTCGTTGTCTATCTTGTATGCAGCCTGTATAGCCCTTGTAAGTGCGCGCACTTCATCGACACCGTGCCTCTTACCATCAGAGGCGAGAATTCTTTCCGCCGATTGCCACGGTCCTTCTCCACGGCGCACTGTCGCCAATGCGGCAAACTGCTCGGAGGGCTTGTAGACAGTCGACTCCGGCGTCACTTCCTGCTTTACTTCAGGCGTTATTATACTTTCGGCAACTCGCTCTACCGCCAGGGCTGGAACACCCAGACGCAACGCGGCTGCGGCATCGATTCCAGCTAAAACCGGTCGCTCGACAGCTGCCGCCACCCGGGCCGCTTCCTGCTCTGCTGCTAGCTTCTCGGCTGCCGCCACCCGGGCCGCTTCCTGCTCTGCCGCCAGCTTCTCGGCCGCCGCCACCCGGGCCGCTTCCTGCTCTGCCGCCAGTTTCTCGGCTGCCGCCACCCGGGCCGCTTCCTGCTCTGCTGCCAGTTTCTCGGCTGCCGCTCTTTCCGCTGCCGCCACCCTGGCCGCTTCCTGCTCTGCTGCCAGCTTCTCGGCCGCCGCTCTTTCCGCTGCCGCCACCCTGGCCGCTTCCTGCTCTGCTGCCAGTTTCTCGGCTGCCGCCACCCGGGCCGCTTCCTGCTCTGCCGCCAGCTTCTCGGCCGCCGCTCTTTCCGCTGCAGCCACCCGGGCCGCTTCCTGCTCTGCCGCCAGCTTCTCGGCCGCAGCCACCCGGGCCGCTTCCTGCTCTGCCGCCAGCTTCTCGGCTGCAGCCACCCGGGCCGCTTCCTGCTCTGCCGCCAGCTTCTCGGCCGCAGCCACCCGGGCCGCTTCCTGCTCTGCCGCCAGCTTCTCGGCCGCCGCTCTTTCTAAGGCTAATCTTTGACCAGCTGCGTCCAGTGAAACTACTGGTTTGGCTGCAACTACTTCTCCAACTTCGCTTGCAGTTTTCACTTCAGCATTAACGACCGGCTTAGCTACAACTATTTCAGATCCAATGTTCCTTTCAGCAGCAACGGCAGACCTACCCAACAACAGAGGAGAGGCTAAAAGCATTCCATCAATCATTCCGGACTTAAACTGATCAAACTTATCAGAACCGGTCATGCGACCTTCGCCCCTTATTTCTGAAATTAACGCTGTCCGCGCCGCGCCGCCGGCAAGCGAGGCAGCACTAACCAGCGCAGTTGCTTCGGTAAGGGATAGCGCCGCAAGGCTTGCGCCACCGGTGAGAGGCACTGAAGCCAGAGCTGCCGCCATAACGGTTACTTCTATAGCAATTTCGGCGGCCTTGGCTGCTTTATCACGAGCATCAAGGTTTTGTTTAACTGCTTCGGCGTAGTAATTGTCGAGCGCTTGCCTGACATTGGGCGGAAGCTTTTCTCTGTCGGCGGAGTATTGCGCGAGCATTTCGCGATTAAATTGAAGAGAACGCTCAACATTCTCTCTGGTTCCATCAGGAGTTACACCGGAGCTATCGAAATTTGCCACTCGATTTAAATAGTCGGAAAGCGGATCCGTTTCCGCCGCAGTAAACAAGTTTTGATACTTTTGTTTATCGCCGGGCTCGACTCTCGGCAAAAATGCGGCGTCCAGGTTTACACCGTACTTTTGATCGAATTCCGTTTTCAGCCTCTGGCGCTGCGTGAAATCCAATTGAGCCAATCTGGATTCAAAATCTTTGTACGAACCACCGCCATCGAGAGTGAATGCGCGAAGATCATCGGCAAGAGTCGGTTTGAAATCTTGCCCTGCAAGAACAGTCAAGAGGTCTTTATGGGCTGCATCTAGCCCTTCTCTTTCTGTTGCACCCTGAACAAATGTTTCCTTAAAATCAGTGCCGTATTTGGCTTTGAAACTGGAGTAGAACTCGCTGCGTTGCTGATCGTTCATTTGCTTGAGTTGCACGGTCAACTCTCTGTAAGAACCGCCGTCGCCTATCAGGTACGACTGGGCATCATCAGCCAAATCTGGATTGCCGCCCTGTTTGATCACATTCTGGACAATTTCTTGTTGCCTTGGGCTGAGCATTCCGACTATGCGACTGCGCTCGGATTCAGGTTGAATTTTAGCTATATCGTCGTAATGTCCTCTGAATCCATCGCCAAGCACACCGCCGCCCATGGAAATCTTAATACCGATGGGTATTTGCTCTCCCTTGAGTAGCTCGCGGTATCCCCCATTGGTCGCACTCATCATGAGCAGTCCGGACAGATTGATATCTTCCTGGCTGATATTCCGCAACGCCGAGCCACCTTGATCTCTTAGATTTTGCACGTCGCCCATGCGCGCGCGTAAGGCAGGATCTTCCAGCATCAGTTTCTCGACTGCCGCCAGCCTCAAGCCTGGATCGTCAAGCTTGCCTTCCATGACGTCTTTTGAAAATTTGTCCAGCGCCGTAGCAACAGGAGGATTTCCTGTTTCCGCAGCTTGTTTCAACATCGACTGTGCGTAAACCGCTGCAGCTATATCTCTGTCATCAACACGTGAATCGGCAAAAATGGACTCCGTCCGGCTGAGTAAATCAGGATTGTTCTTGAGCGCTTGAGCATCTGCCGGAGTCATGGTTGAAAGAGAATTGGCAATCACCAGTCGGCTTTCAGGCGAATCATCCGAATTGTCATTTACCACCTCAGCAAAACTTCGGCGCACTTCTTGTGACTCAGCAAATGAACCAGCCCTGGCTTTGCCGTCCAGAAGGGCAAACAGGCGCTGCTGTTCTTCTGCCGATGCATATGTGGCAATCGACTCTTTGAGCGACCTCATATAATCGCTTTCCTGACCTGGCTTCGGCTGCCGAATCAATTCCCAGTCTTGGCTGGTCATGTTTTCAATTGTAGAACTCAAGCCCTGCATGGAGTGTTTTTCGCTACCAAACAACTCGTACCAATGGGGCTTTTCGTGCTGTTCACCCAGCTGTGAGAGCAGTCCTTTGCGACCGGTAAGAAGCTGCTCTGTCCACATAGCTTGCTCGCGAATATCGCCTCGGTCTTTAAATGTTGCATCAAGCTTTTTATAGAAGGCCAGAGCGTCAGCTTGCGCCGGCGTCAACCTGGAAGGATCTGCATTGTCGGCAGCCAATTTACGGCCATCAAGATAGTCCTGCCTTTCTTTAGGCGTGGCGCGCATCAAAGCAGAACTGATGTTTTCCGGGTTATCAAAGAAGCGGCCCAGAGTCCTCGTATCGCCAGAGATTATAGTTGACAGCGAAATCCGCCCTTCCGACAGTAAATCGTTGGCCACCCTCACCTGGGTCTCGCTGGCACCATAACTGTTTTCAAAAGCATTCTTAAAAGTTTCAGAAAACTCCGGATCGGCTCTGAGAGCCTGGCGTGCCGCAATTGCCGCAGGCGAGTCGCCACCAATCACGTCGGCAAATTGCTGCAGAACCTGGTCAGAGTTGGTGCTGTCCCATTCTTTGCTGTAGGAGTTGAAAATCAGCTTAGCGGCATCCTGAATATCTTCGGCTGTACGTTGGTCGACTCCTTTTGTATAGAAGCCGGTCATAAGCGCCTTGTCGCGATCGGTTAATTTGGATGCGGCGATTGCCTGGTCGAAAGTGCCGTATTCCTTTCCATAACGTTCGTCCCAATCCTTTCGCAACTGACTCAACTGTTCGGTGGTTAATGTGCCGACCGCCGCACGAATCATCCGTCCTGCTTTTTCTTGATTTTCCAGAGGCATGCGGCCGTTTCTTGCGCTTGCTGTTTCAATCGCTGTAGCAATCGTTCCAGCGAGATTGGCGCTGCCGTCTTTTCTGTCCAGCAAAGCCTCGACTTCTCTAAACTGCTCGGCCGGCAGAGACTCTCGTAACTCTCTGCGCAGCAGTCCTGCCGGTTGGCCGGGTTTGTCATAAGCCTCTTCCAGCCTCTCTATGTCGCTGGCGCTCATCGGACCAATAATGTTTTTCAGCACTTCCGGCTTTACCGAGCCAAGAAATCCCGGGTTAAGGGCGGCTTCCGCCTCCTGGGCCGCTGTTCTTACTGCCTGATCGGACAGCGCTGGCGTGCCATTTTCCATCAGGGTCAATACAGGAAGCGAGGTGGCGCTGCAAACCTCCTCCTTTTTTGGTTGATTAATAGAAAGATCCGTCTCGTCGGCAACCGGCGTGCGCTCTGAGGGACGGTCACAAGTGACCTCCGAGTTTTCGACTGTCTCAACAGCGGTCATGGTAAAGCTCCGAAAACGGGGAGCAAAAAGCGAGCCAAGTAAAGGGTTTTGCTATTTTGGGTTAACGATCGTGAAATCAGCGTGAATGATTGTCTTTCTGTCTTTAATAATTACCCTCTAAAGCTAGATCTTTAACCGTGACCGCCAGCTTCGATTAGCTTTTCAGCTTTCGAAAGAGAAATCCTGCCTGCCGATTTTATCTTCTGGCAGCTAGTGAAACAGGCGCTGGGCGGCAAATTCGCAAATAGCGTGGACGGCAGGGGGGCAAAACAGCCCGAAAAGGACGAAGAGCGTGCCGACGGCAATACTGACCACCTCTTCTTTCTTGCCTTTCTGCTCGATGACCGTCGAGACAACAATCGCCACCCCTAAGGCGAGGCAGAGAATTTCCAGAGCCTTGCCGACGACATTATCGATGACCTCGAGGTTATGCCGGTTGTTGGCGATCGCTGTCTCCGAATGGCGCTGGTAGACCATTATAGGCAAATGCTTGCGAATCTCCGCTTCAGCATCTCTTTGTTGAATCGCTGCTTTAGCCCGCTCACCGATAGCACTGGATCTGGTGGCATCCGGAGCAGCGGTCGCCGGCGTACAAAGACAAACCACCCAGGCAAGGGCTGGGGCAATCAGAAGCGAC